>JAGWBW010000195.1:0-4658 GCA_021295695.1 Candidatus Latescibacterota bacterium | reverse complement strand
TAACCGGCGTGGGCGATGGTGGAGTATCCGAGCAGGCGTTTGAGGTCTTTTTGCGCGAGTGCGGCCAGGTTGCCCAGGGTCATTGCGATGACGCTTGCCCACATGAGCGCGGTTTGGGCGTGTCCCGATTCCCAACCGCCGGGCATGGCTAGGGACAACAGGCGGCAAAGGATGCCGATGGCGGCGATTTTGGAAACGGTGGCGATGAATGTGATCACTGGATGGGGCGCGGTTTCATAGGTGTCGGGTGCCCAAAAGTGGAAGGGGAATGCGCCGAGTTTAAAGAAGAAGCCAGCGAGTGTGAGCAATAGGCCCAGGTAGAAGATGGGTTGTGCGGCGGCGTGTGGGATGCTGATGGCAGAGAAGTAGGTGGAGCCAAATGTGCCGAAGAGGAAGCTCATGCCGTAGAGCGAGATTGCCGAGGCTGCCATGCCCTGTACCATGTATTTGGCGGCACTTTCTCCGCCGATGTCCGCATTGCGGTGGAGGGCAACGACGATATAGACGGGGTAGGCGGCCAATTCCATGGCGACATAGAGGGTGAGGAGTTCAGTCGCGCTGACCATCATCATCATGCCGAGTGTGGAAAAAATGAAGAAGAGGGGGACCTCGAGCCAACCATTGCGGTCAACGGTGAGGGGGTTGGCGCTGGCGATGACGACAAATAAGAATCCGACTGCGAGTGCTGTTTTGATCAGTTGAGAAAAGAAGTCAACTGTGTATATGCCCGGGAAGAAGGGTTCGCCTTCAAGGGACAGGGTCCAGAGACAGGCGGCGACCATGGCTATGCCAGATGCTATGGCAATGCCCCGGGTGGTGGGGTAGGACCAGCCGAGCACTGTAGCAAAAAAGAGCACGAGGCCCATGATCAGGCAAATAAGTTCTGGCGCGAAGAGTATAGCGTTTTCCATGTTAGAAATTACCCAAAAAAGCCATTGTGGTGCTGTTGATCAGGTCGAGCATGAGGCGAGGTACAAAGCCGAAGATCACGAGTACGGCGATTAGTATGGCGCGCGGTATCAGGTGCAGGCCAGACATGTCCTGTGCTTTCAGATTTTCCCATTTTGGATTTGGTGCGCCAAAAAAGGCCAGATTGAAGACGCGCAAGATGTAAACCGCGGTGAGTACGAGGCCCAGGATGACGATGACGCCGGCGATGGGGTACGTTTTCAAGGCGGCGAGGAAGACGAGTAATTCAGCCCAAAAGCTCGCCAGACCGGGCAGCCCAGCACCACACAGGCCCGCGACGATGAAGATGGAGACTGCGCGGGGCATCTGTGTGCCGAGGCCACCAAAGTCGGTAATGGTTTTGGAGTGGGACTTGTCGTAGATATATCCCGCGGTGCTGAAAAACAGGGCGGTCATAATACCGTGGGCAAACATCTGGAAAACAGCGCCGTTGAGGGCGTCGGTAGCTACGACTGAGCCGAGGACGGCGAGATTGAGGCCCAGGAGGACAATGCCCATGTGAGATACGGATGAAAAGCCAATTACAAATTTGAAGTCGGTCTGCCGCATGGCGACATAAGCACCGTAGATGATCCCAATGACGGCCAATACAACGAAGGTGGGTGCCCAGTATGCAGCGCCTTCTGGCAGCAGGCGAATGCCCACGGTGAGTATGCCAAATGCGCCGAGTTTCATCAGGACACCCGCGTGTAGCATGGAAACTGCGGATGGCGCGGCAACGTGGCCTGTGGGCGACCAGCCGTGGAAGGGGAACAGGCCGGCCAGGACGCCAAATCCAATGTAGATGAAGGGATAGACAAATATTTGGAATTGGGGATCGAATGTATGTGCGGACAGGGCAATGATATCAAAGGTGTTGAGGCCCGATTGATGATAGATGGCGAGAAGGCCGGGAAAGAGGAGCGCGCTACCGGCGAGAAGGAAGAGCATGAGTTTCATCCCGGCATAAGCTCTGTTGCCGCTGCCCCATATCAGGATGAGGGGGTACATGGGCACGACGGCGATTTCGTAAAAGAAGAAAAAGAAGAAGAGGTCCAGCGACATGAAGACGCCAAAGACGCCGATGACGAGGAGTACCATAAAGGCGAAATATTCTTTGACGCGCTCTTCGAGGTCCCACATGGTGAGTACCCCGGTGAAATAGACGATGGAATTGAGCATGACGAGGATAACGCCAAATCCGTCAACGCCGAGGTGATAGGAAATGCCAATGGCAGAGACCCAGGGGATCATTTCTTCAAATTGAATACCCCCGGTTGTGGGATCATAACCCGTCCAGAGTTGCAGACTCAACACACAGGTCAAGAGGCCGCTGAAGGCGCATATCAGCCGAATGCCCCGCACAGCCTTTTGGGGCATGAGCAAAAGGACGATGAGCGTGATGACGGGAGTGAGAAGTATGGATGAGAGAAGTGGCATATTTTATCGCAATCCCAGATAAAGCGCGACAACGGCCAATAAGATAATGGCCCAGCCCAGGTAAAGTTGCATCCAGCCGCCCTGTATGCGGGTTGATTTCGCGCCCGTGCGCAAGATGCCGAGACCAAAGCGGTCGTAGTTTCCGTCGAGGACGTGGTCTTCTATCCAGTGCAAGATGCGAGATAGTGCGTGGGTGATGGCGACGATGGTGACGCGATAGATGTCGTCGATGTACCATTTGTTTGTGAACAGGGTGTTGAGTGGTGCGATTTTGCTGATGAATCCCGTGCGCGGTGCGTTGTCGCGTCCATAGTCGAAATAGGCGATCAGGATGCCGAGGATGACGATGCCTACGGTGGGGATCATCAAGATGACGCTGTGGTGCTGTGGCATGAGGCCCAGGCCCTGAGCGATGTTGGAGCCAAAAAAGCCGAGTACTATTGCGCCCAGGGTGAGGAGCAAAACGGGTGCTTTCATGTTCATGGGCTCGGGGTGGCTGTGATCGGAGGCAGGTGCGTGATCGGGTTTTGTGATGAGGAAAATCATGCGGAATGTGTAATAGGCGGTGAGAAAGGCCGCGAGAAATGCACCGGCCATGTAGATGTTAAAGCCATTGTGACCGAGTTGGGCAAAAATTTCTTCTTTGCTCCAGAATCCCGCCAGTGGGGGAACGCCCGATAGGGCAGCGCCACCGATGAGGAGGCCAAAGGTTGTGGCTTTGAGGCGGCGGCCTCCTCTGCGACCAATTTCGGCCATGCTATTGGTGTGATAGGCGTGGATGTAAATGCCCGAGCAGAGGAAGAGCAGGGCTTTGAAAACGGCGTGGGTGATCAGGTGAAATACACCGGCGAAGAGGCTGCCAGCAGCGAGTGCCATGATCATGAAGCCGAGTTGGCCAATGGACGAATAGGCGAGTACTTTTTTGATATCGGTATCGACCATTGCAATGGTCGATGCGAGGATTGCGGTGAAGGTGGCGATGCTCAGGACGATGAGTGCTGTGTCTTGCGCCGCCATAAAGAGCGGGTGCAGACGAATCATGAGAAAGACGCCTGCTGCGACCATGGTGGCAGAATGCAACAGGGCGCTGACCGGTGTGGGGCCTTCCATGGCGTCGGGTAGCCAGGTGTGCAATGGGAATTGCGCGCTTTTGCCCATGATGCCGATGAAGATGAGCAATGTGATTGCGTTGAGCATGCCGGGCGATATCTGTGTTGAGAGACCCGATTGAGGGTCTAAGAGGCTGGGGATATCGAAGTTTTGTACGAGCTGGAGGATGATCAGAATGCCGATGAAGAGGCCGACGTCGCCCACGCGGGTCATGAGAAAGGCTTTGCGCGCAGCCCCGGCTGCTTCGGGTTTTTCAAACCAGAAACCGATGAGGAAGAACGAAGACAGGCCGACGAGTTCCCAAAAGATGAAAGATTGCAAGAGATCGACGGCATAGACAAAGCTGAGCATGGACCAGGCAAAGAAACTGAGCAGTGCAAAATAGCGCGTTTTGCCCGGGTCGTGCGCCATGTAGCCGATTGAATAGAGCATGATGCAGGCGGTGATGAAAGCGACGACAACGCCAAACATGAGGCTTGCACCGTCGAGGATGAAGCCAAATTGGAGTTGTATTGCACCGCTTTGAAACCACAAAAAACGAAGGGGTTCAACGGGTCCCTGTACGAGAAGGCCGATGGCGCTCAAGAGGGATACCGCGCTGCCGCACAGGACCAGTCCCTGAGCTATTCGGGGTTGTTGTACGAGAAAGATGATGGCAATAATAAAACACGCCAGGGGGGAGATTGTCGTTAAAAGTATGAGTGAAAGAGTGTCCATCAACCGCTCAGTTTGGTGAGTTTTTCCGCATCAATATCGTGGTATGCCCGATAGATGCGCAGGATGATCGATAAAAAGATAGCGACTTCGGCGGCTGCCAGCCCAATGATGATGAGGACAAAGATTTGACCGGTCGTTGGATCGGTGACGACGAATCGATTAAAGGCCATCAGGTTTAAGCTGGCGGCATTCATCATGAGTTCGATGCCGATGAGCAAGGCTATGAGGTTGCGGTGGGATAGTGCGCCGATCAAACCGAGTGAAAACAGGGCAGCGCCTACCAGAAGATAAGAGTCGAGAGTCACGATTTTTCCTCTGGCAAAGCCTTGCGAGCTATCAAGATGGCACCGATGATGGCCAGGAGCAAAACGAGGGAGAGGGCTTCAAAGACGACATTGTAATGTGTGAGCAATGCATGGCCCAACGCGCCCACAGACCAGGCT
>JAGWBW010000194.1 GCA_021295695.1 Candidatus Latescibacterota bacterium | reverse complement strand
CCATCCCATGTTATTAGCTGATGATTGGGCAATCCATTTCTCACGAGTGGAAGAAAATAGGGGTTAAGCATTGTAGAAGACTCTGCAATATCCAAAATTGTTTGCCCATCTTGATCTATCGCAAGACGATCTGCGCCAGCCTCAAGAAGAGCCCTTATTATTCCACCAAAGTTTTCCCCAACCGCATAATAGAGCGGCGTCCTACCACTGCCATCTAATATTGTGTCTGGATCTGCACCCAACGCGATTAAACGTCGTACCTCCTGCACATTTTTTGCGAGAATTGCTTGAAACAGATCATTGACTTCTGCATCTGCATCCCTGCAAAGCCCACATAAAAAGAAACTCGCAAACAGAATCCTGCTAATCATTGGTCACTCCCAATAGCAAAACACAACAGGTCAAATTACCAACCGCTTCACCTCGTGCTTCTTGGCGAAATACACATTATTTCGCATCACGGGACCGGGGACTTGGAAAGTGCCTTCTTCCTCATAAAGGGAAGTAATCGCGCGGTGAGCTGGATCGAATTCATAAAAAGACGCCGTAGTAAAACCGTAAATCTTCCCATCTGGTCCATTCTGAAGACCCAGATCCAGGGGACGACCATCTAAGGGAATCGCATAAAGAAACGCCCGCGCAACAGAATCAAACGCAAACAGAACAGGACCCCCATCGCCCAGAGCAGTCCCATATAGCAAACTATCCTTACCAACAACAAGCGCATTAATCGCCGAAATGTGCCTATCCAGCGTCCCCTCCCACACCTTCTCCTCCCGCTCATAATCCCACAAAAACAACACCCCCTGTGAAACCCGCGGACGGGTACCAGACCCGCCGTTAATCGTCGTCCCCACAGCAAGCAAACCCTGGCGAGACAGCCATGCCAGCGACCAGCAACTCGCCTCACCGGCAATATCGCGGTAAGTCCCAAACTGCTCCGTACCCGGATCAAACCAGGACAACGGACCACCCCACAGGCCGTAATCCGGAACAGACGCAATCCACACCCGACCCATCGGACCAGTCACCATCGCACGAGGGCGATAAGACACCTCATCCACACGCCCCAAATCACGCGGATTGCTATCAGCCTCCAACCCAAAACGATACGGACGCGAAGGATCATACACCGACAATTTGGCACCGGGATAAGAACAAATATAGAGCTTCCCATCCAAATTCCCCATCGAATACGCCTCTCCAGCCGCCGTGGAACAAATCCCCAGATCCGTCATCTCGCCCGAAGAAGGCACATACCGAAACAAATGCAACGGCAAAATACTCGACCCGTATATATTGTCATCCGGACCGCGATGCACCAAAAACAACTCGCTCCCCGCCGACTCATATTTAATAGGCAACCGCCTCGTCTCGCCCGTCTCAGGATGTGTAATCCCAACCACGCGGTACATCTGCTCATCACGATCAGCAAAATCCACAACCGCGCCATCGGACATCGTCGGCAGCGGTTCTGGCTCGGGAAGCGACCCCACCTGAACAGCCTCAAACCCCGCCAAACGAAAACTGCCCTCAGACGACTGAATATAAAGCGATCCATCGGACGCCCGCATCAACGCCGACGCCCCACCATCCTCCTTCGACACAACCGGTCCCACCGGCTTATGAACACCCGTCTTTGGATCGAGCACCACCACATGGGGCCGCGTCATCTTAATATCACATGCAACCGTCCCATCGGGCGCACACATCGGATAACAATACATATCCGTCTCATCCATCCGTCCATACCGCACAAACACACCCGTCTTCGGATCGTAACTCGTCAGCCCCGCCGAACCATAACACCCGATCCACAGCATCCCCTGGGCATCCTCATCAATACGGCACGGAAACGTATCATCTGGCAAATTAATCGCACCCAAATTATCCAATCGCCCCGCCCCTGGATCATAGCAAAACAAATGACCCGCATACGCCGCCCCAATATAAATCACACCACTTCGACTCAACAACATAGCCGTCGGATAATGCGCCGAAGGCACCGTCGCCGTCACCTGATCCGTCTCCTCAGTAACCGGATCCACCTTCACCACCATAAAACTATCTGCCTGCTGGCCCATCACAGCCACCAGACAATCGCGATCCTCCGCGTCAAGCGCCGGGAAAATACGCACCCAGTTGACACTGCGGACCGGCACGCCAAGCGTATGGACAGAAGACACGACACACCCCCAAAAAAAATGGGATGACCCGTTATTGGATCATCCCACAACAATCAAAACTGATATTCTCGCTTAGTCCTTTTCGGTTGACTGGGCGTCGGCAAAGACTGCGGATTCGAAGTATGTATATGACACGGACGTTTGGGTTCAGTACCCGGCTTAAACAACTCGGTATAGCGCCTGGAACAATAAATAGACGCCACCTCATAAGTCTCCCCACAAACCTCCACCTTTGGGATATCTTCCGGCAACACAAACTCTTCAACCGGCAACCTCAGCGCGGCATGGGCACGCTGCATAAACTCCGCCCAAATCGGCAACGCCACAGCCGCGCCCGACATGCGTCTGCCCATCGACACCTTCGAATCAAACCCCACCCAAACCCCACACACAATCTGCGGCGTAAACCCGATAAACCACGCATCGGCATACTCCTGCGTCGTACCCGTCTTCCCGGCTGCTGGCCGACGAAAACCAAAAGCCGTACGCGCAATCCGCCCTGTCCCAGTCAAAATCGCGTAATTTTCACCCGCCCGCATATCCAGAACCGACTGCATCAGATTCACTGTCACAGCCGCAGTCTCCTCACTCAGCACAGCGTCCTCTCGCCCCTGCACATTCTCCTCAAGCACATTGCCATTCTTATCCTCAATCTTAAAAATCGACATCGGCGTCACCCGAATACCCTTATTCGCCAGCGTCCCATAAGCCGACACCAACTCCACCAACTTGACCTCACTCGTCCCCATCCCCAAAGACAAAACCGGTTGAACCTGCGAATCAATACCCATCTTCATCGCGTAATCCACCACCGTCTTCGGACCCACCGCTTGCAACACCTGAGTCGTCACCACATTGCGAGAACCGGCAAGCCCCTCGCGCATCGTCATCCACCCCAAAAATTTTCGGTCGTAATTCTCCGGCTGCCAATACGTCCCGTCGAACATCTTGACCGACACAGCCGTATCGGGCAACCGCCAGGTGGCCGTATGGCCCTTATCAACCGCAGCCGTATAAATAAAAGGCTTAAAAGCAGACCCCGGCTGACGCAACGCCTGCGTTGCGCGGTTGAACTTACTCTCTTCAAAATTGCGCCCGCCCACCATCGCCAAAATATGTCCAGTATGCGGATCCAGCGCCACCAGCGCCCCCTGCAACACCAGATTGGCCAGCGTATCACGATGCGTCTTAATCTTCGCAAAAAATGCCGCACCCGGAGGATCGCGCTTCCAATTGGCAGCCACGCGATCTTTCAGTCCCATCAATTTTTTCGACACCACATCTTCTGCAATCTCTTGTAACCGACTATCCAGCGTCGTAGTTACAGTCGCGCCATCGTAAAGCACACTCAGCCCATAGGTATATTCCAAATACTTGCGAATATCCTCTGTAAAATAGGGCGCTTCTCCCGCCTCCTCGCGATTCTCCTTCAAAACAATTGGACGCTGGGCAATCGAATCGTATTCCGCCGCTGTAATCTTGCCCGACCCCCGCAAATTGTACAACACCACATTATTGCGCCTATCCAGCGACCGCTCGGGATGGTAAATCGGCGAATAGGGCGTCGGACCTTTCAAAAGCCCAACCAACAACGCACCCTCATCCAGCGTCAAACTTTCGACATCCTTCCCAAAAAAACGACGCGCAGCAGTCTGAATACCGTAAGCACTATTGCCAAAATACATCTGATTGAAATACATCGTAATAATTTCGTGCTTGGTATAAGTACGCTCCAAAAGCACGGCAGTCAACTGCTCCTGAATTTTGCGTGTCCACGTTGGATCCAGCGTCAAAAAAATATTGCGCGCCAGTTGTTGCGTCAGCGTACTGGCACCGTGTCCTTTTAAAGTACCCGACGTATAAACATTGCGGAACACCACGCGGATAATATCGGGAACACTCACACCCCAGTGCCCCCAAAAACGCTGATCTTCTGTCACGACCAGAGCGTCAATCACAGCACGCGGCAACTGCTCAAACGCAATGGGATCGCGCCTCTGCACCCAGAACTTCTTCAACTCCACCCCATCTCGTGAAAAAATATTAGTCGTCTGTGCGGGATCCACATCCTCCAACTTATCAAAAGACGGCAACCCATCTTTGTACCCATAAATCACCGCAACAGCAATGGTCAAATACCCCACCGCACAAATTGCACAATAGATCGCCATACGGAAGAGATGGGGCCTTATCCCATAGATATACGGCTTTATCTGATCGATATATGGTTTTATCCTATCCATTTTGACCATCCTATTATTCTGCTTAGGATTTACACGACTTGAAGATACCACAGGATTCCTCTCACCACTCCGAATCGGTGGAAGGGAGGGGCATCCTGATCATCCTTGCATCCTGTTAATCCTGATCTAATCCGGGTAAAGCCACGGCACGCGGCTGATGAGATAATCGCGCTGTTCCTGCATCATCACCTCAATCACAGTAGGACCTTCCAAACCCAGCGTATCGGCAAAAACCGCTTCAAAACGATCGGGATCATCCCCAGAGACCGCGCGAGATCTGCGAGACGAGGCGTCTTCATATCCGTATCGATCACCCGACCATCAAAAGCCCTGACCTGAGCGCCGCGAATCGCCGAAAGACTACCATCATTGGAAACAACCGAAACCGTCCCAACACCGTGTTCGGCCGCAGTAGCCAGTTCGCTCGCCGTCATCTGAAACCCACCATCGCCACAAAACGCGACAACCTGTTGATCTGGACACGCGAGCTTTGCGCCAATAGCAGCGGGAACCGCAAACCCCAGCGTAACCGAATGACTGGGATAGAGAAACGTGCGCGGCATAGTAATCGGATACTCGTCAAACGCACGATATCCAATAGACGTAACATCCACCACAATAATCGTATCTTCGGGAAGCGAATCGCGCGTAACGCCCATAATCGGCACCGGCGCGCGATTAGACGCGGCTTCGTCCCGCGTGCGATCGACAAAATCGCCCCAATCGGCCACATAACCAGCCGCTACCTCGGCAAGTTGGGGAATCGATTGCGCCAGATCGCCAGAAGCACCCGCCTCAATCGGATACTCGCGCCCAAGCTCCCGCGGATCGGGATCGAGTTGAACCTTGCGATCAGGCAGAGGAAGCGACCAACTCCG
>JAGWBW010000193.1:5279-10005 GCA_021295695.1 Candidatus Latescibacterota bacterium | reverse complement strand
AGCGCGGACAGATATTCCCCGATCTGCTGAGGTTCATAGCGATTGCGCTTGAACTCCAACCATTCGGTTTCTGTCGGCATACTGCGCAACTCATCAATGAGTGCAATGTCCTGGCTTTCACACATGTCAACGTGCTCGCTTTCATCAAAATCAGGCTTCTCTACACCCTCATATCGCAGATACAATCTTCCAAACCGCACTCGATGGTGTCAATGGTCACTTGGTTTTCCATCAAGCAACCATCAAACAAATTGAAAAATAGTAAGTATTTGTATAACAATAATTTACAAAATCAAACCTATCCTGCCGAGTCATTTTTCGGGTTTTCTATCAAACAACCATCAAACAACCGTCAAGCAAATGACCGTCAATTAACATAATTTTAACAAAATAAATAAGTTAAGTGAAATTTACAGCTTCTCGGCCCGCTTTGCATCAATTACCTATCAATTACCCGTCAATTACTGAATGGAAACTCAGGTCAAAGTGGTCATGAAGAATGCCCCAGTGAAAACGGACCTTAAGCTCACGCAACATCTCAAAAGTGTCTCTATAATCAATATTCATCACACCGATATCTCCATCTTTTCTCGCATATTTTCAAAAGGGAATTATATACAAAACGGCCGGAACCACTCCATCTAACATATTGAGTATCAAGGCAAATTCCGTGCCAAAATCGGTATTAACGGGTACTTTTCCTTCAACTCTCTCAATACTTTTACCTGCCGTTCTAAGGGGTCTGAATGATGTAAAGGGTCTAAACCATATCCAACAAAAAATAATTGACCGTAAAAATCGTAGAAAAATTCAAATTTGATTTTGTCTATATTGGGCGAATTTGATTTTTCCAAATCTTCAATATCTTGTAACGAGATTTCATTGTCATTATGATCATACAATGAACAAACAAGATTATTCATGTCCACATTTCCGTCATAAAATCTCTGAGGTATGGTGTAAAAAACAAAATCATTGAGATTTTTGTCATACAGAACAAAATCCCTAACTACATCAAAAACTTGTAAATAAACAGCCATATCGTCAACTGTTGATATATATTCTAAACACTTAGCCAATAAAAATTTTTGTAATCGCAGTCTGCTTTTAGCATTAAAGTTTTTTAGCGGGTAAACCATTATATATTTCCGGTCATCTCTAAAATTTGTTCCTATTTTCATACTATTAAAATCTTCAGTGATTTGCCATGAAATATTATCAAAAGGATTAACAAGCGGATCAGAATGTGTTATATAATCTATAAATGTTTTATTATTTATGTCCTCAAGCATGTCGCCTACAATGAGATACCTACCCATAACATTTGATAATGGAACTTCTGATATAATGTCTTTATCTAAATCAAACGTCACATTCTTTTTTGTTAAAATTTCGGTAAATTGGCCTATGCCCCAATTTTTTAGTATGACGTTTTTAAATTCAACATTGGGCAGTCTCAACTTTTTTGAACTTTCTACATATGGATTAAAAATCAACTTCAGATACTGACAGGGTAAAAACTCTGTAAATGTTTTGTCAAACGCTGACAGTTTATTATTACAGGTATGGCATACTGTACCTGGAGATATAACGTGTGTGAGTGTATGGTCTCCAAGTAATGATGACGGTATGACATGTTCGGCTGTAAATTCAACATCCTTATTGGTTTTTAAGCAGAACATACACTTGTTTATTTTTGATTCGTTATAATAGAACACTTTATCTTCTCGTAGTTTTTCATAAATCAAATTTACAATATGATAGACAGCCTTATGAATTTTAACAAATTCTCGCATAGGTCTTGAAACTAAATTAGATTGTGGGTATGGTTGCTTTAAGTAAGGAGATTTGCGATCTAATTCGTCAATTTTGTCGGATATATCTTTATCATCAGAAATTTTTAGGGTATCCCATAATTTTCTGTAATAAAAATCTTCATTCGGGCAGCACAATCTATCAAAAACTGATATATAAACGTTTAAAGTATCACAATCAAACAGGTGCATCATAGCGGGTGCAGGACTCCTATGCAACTCAATTCTCCGATCACTTCCCAGCTTATATTCAGTATTAAATTTATCCCACACTATTTCCAAATTTCTATAAAATCTCTTAAATTTCATGGCATAAACATCGGGATTCTTTTCTATTCGGTCTTTGTTCATCATATCTACCAAATGTTTGTTCCTATGCCACCAATGTTCACTATAATACCGCTTCTCTTTTTTCATCGTTTTTACTCCATTTTAAACATTTATATCGTCATTTTCAAAATCATCCGGCCTCATACGAACTTTAGTAATATTTAAAATCGTCAATATACACCACAGGCTTCTCAATTATCGGTCTTGTAACCATTACGAAATTCCCAACCTATCATAAAACACCCCCACCCTCAACGAAAATCACTATCTAAATTCTCAAAATATTCTAAAATTTAGTAAAGAGCAAGCCTTTGTAAAACAAATATTTATATATTTTCCTTTTATAAACCACCCTTTTATAAATCCGTTTTCTTTAATTTTTATTAATGAAATGTCCTTCCCGTATGTGCTGTCCCACACACATCGGAATACTCAATCCAGCCTTTCTCCGCCAAAATATCAAATGCGATCTTAATCTGACGCCGAGAAAACTGTTTCTTTTTCTCGCTCTAGGCGTAAATATGATTCACGATATCGTCAAAGTCCAATATCTTCTCCTCACTGGAGATCCAATGCACCGTAGAGAGCAATCCCAGGCCAAATGACGACTCGAACCCTTCACTGCATCTCGGATTCATTTCTATGACCAATCAAATAACAGTCAAGAAAAATAATTTCCCATAAGTACTTGAAAAAATTAAATTAGAGATTTTTAAATATTTCTATTGGGTCATTTTGGGTCTTTCAATCAAGAAAAAAATCGGTCGGTTATGATTCTATACAGCTTCCATTTTGGTCATTTTGGGGAATTCATCAAACCATTTCTCCTGCATTCGGTTCAAGGGCCGTCCAGAAGGGCAGGTGGTGGCGATTTCGAGGGCCAGCGTTGGGATCTGCCACAACGATAAGGTTTGCTTCCATAGTTTCATTGAGGAATCGCGAAACCATCGAAGCGTTTTTTTCGGCAACCCCGAATCGTTCGCGTAGTGACGCATTGGTCATTCGCTGACGAGTCACGTATTGTAGGCAAGCGTGCAGGTAGCATGCTTGCATCCGCTCTGCCTTACTCATATCGACCAAAGACTTATGGGCAAACAGGACAGTGCGCGTGAAACCTTTTGGCACTTCAAAAAGCGGGGCAGGTAACTGGTAACGCTCAACCTCTATCGCGACTTTGTCAATCCCACTGCCCCGATCCTCACAAATCCGAAAGCGACGCATGAGCGAGGCGAGTACTTCATTGCGAGATGTCGGAGGGCTATCGAGGAAACGCTGAGTATCCACCAGCGGCTCGCCGGGATTCGTAATCTCGATGCGGCCTTCAAATATCTCCACCATAGGCCCTGCCCCCGTTGCGAAAAAGTCCTGATGGATGAGCATGTTTGCCACTAATTCGCGTACAGCCAACTCGGGAAATGCCCGTACCGTCTTGCGTCGTGCTTGTCCGATGACTTCATTTGCTGGCAGTTGCGCGTCAATATAACCGATCAACTCATCAAAGCCAGCGGCATAGCCTTTTGTGTCTTCGTATTCTCTCAGGGTCTCAATGCGTCCCGTACCGACGTACTGGATAATCCGAATGGCCTTGCGCTTCAGCCGTGGGAAGTCGCCAAGATTTTTCGCAAAGAGAATCGCCCCCAGGTTTGTGATATTGAAGCCGCCTGCCTCGCAGGGCGCGATCAGTCGGTCTTGTTTAAGCGCGTCAAGGATGGCTACATGACCATCGGGCAGTGGTACGTTGAGCAGGTCGAAGTGCTTGGGAAAGTCAAGCCGAAGTAGAACGTCCCCACCACTTAGCCGTTCGGCTGCGATGCCTTCTTCAAAGCTCACCCGATCAAACACACGCCAAAGTGTCCGTTCCTTTTCGGGATGGTCCTTGAGCTTTTTCTTATAGCTGCCCACGCGGATGTATTCCTGACCGGCAAAGCGCACCGGATGCCGCGAAGCACGGTTAATTTCCGTCAGAATGACTGACCCCTTCTCGGTACTTAAGGGAAAAAAATGAAAATCAATCTTCGGTTCGAGCAGACGCAGCAGCCAATTTTCCAGTTCCTCATTTCCTTTCCTGGTGGACCTGGGATCGAAGTTGCTCCCCACGACTGCGTGGTCTTGATCGCGCACACCCCACACCAGATAAGCCGCGGCTTTGCCCGCAAGTGCCGCCGAGTTGGCAAGGGCAGAAAGATACTCGCCGATCTCCTGTGGGTCAGTGTTGTCTTCCTTAAATTCTACCCACTCGGTCTCGTACGGCAAAGTACATAGCTCTCGGAGAAGCCCTTCCAGGTACTCGGGGGAACGTTGACCGTTCATGTCGAAACCTCCGCACCGCGCTTGATGGTGTCAATGGTCATTTGGCTTTCCATCAAACAACCATCAAACAAATTACGAAACAGTAAGTGATTTTATAACAATAAGTTACAAAATAGAATCTGCTTTGACGACTCATTTTTCGGGTTTTCTATCAAACAACGGTCAAACAAAGTTGAAAGATTCATGCCCACAGTCAACCGAGAGCTTGAAAAACATCGCTTCTTTACTAAATCCTTTACTAAACTCTCAAAATATTCTAAAATTCAGTAAAG
>JAGWBW010000193.1:2060-5135 GCA_021295695.1 Candidatus Latescibacterota bacterium | reverse complement strand
CTTAATCTGACGCTGCGAAAACTGTTTCTTTCTCTCGCTCCAGGCGTAAGTATGATTCACGATGTCGTCAAAGTCCAATACCTTCTCCTCACTGGCGATCCAATGCACTGTAGAGAGCAATTCCAGACCAAACGACGACTCGAACCCTTCAATAAGCGCGGAAACCTTTTCAAAGCGTGCCTGCGTTTCAGGTGCGCTTTCGAGAAACGCATGGGCATCTTCAAGCGCACCTGGAATCAATTCCAATTCCTTATCAGACGCATCGCCGCCATCGGCATAGCCGGACACCAGATGTCCCTCAATAGCGTTCAGCACATGCCGAAGTTCCTCAGCATAAGGTCCATAAAGGCTTTTGGTGAATTGTAGTTTCAACGGCTCGCCTGCGGCCTGCATAAAATACATGAGCTTATGCACTTCCAGTAACGTCACGAATGGATCCAACAAGCCGCGAAGATAACAATTCATCAGCCCCACCAGCGCGGCGCGTCCGGGCGTCATCTTGAAAACTGCGCGATTGTCCATATAACCTCTATTTCTGTTCATTAAACAGCGGACAACTCTGCCGCTGCCTCGCGCACATCTACTTTACCCGTAACCACATCAGCAATCAGCCGGGTGCGGTATTCCCCCAGCAACTCAATTTCTCGCCGGGCGCGGTCAATGGCGGTGCCAATATCGGCAGTCGTCTTATCGAGATAGCGCATAATCCGTAACTGTTCCGGTAACGGCGGACACGGAACGTGTAAATTAGCATACTTCTCGGCACTGATATTATGAATTGTGGATAGAATAAATACCGAGTTCTTCCAATGAGTAAAGCCTGTGCTTTGAGTGAAAGAGAACAGAAAGTGCGGTTCAATTAGTGACCGATGAGGACGGACACGGATCAAATAGCCAGCATAACACGCTTTGTCAGCATCTGCGGGAACTAAGAATGCTTTTCCCACTGTAGGCACCACTCCGTGCCAATAAAATATCTCCAGGTTGAACTAAGTACTCTTTCGCCACTTCTGGAGGTAGAGATCGAAACGTATCGCTTTTGAGTACTCCATCCTGATCGAAATCTGTAATCCGTAAATAGCGGGGCCAATCAGGATCTGTATATTCAGCCGCAGCATTGGCACCGTATGTCAGTTTTCCTTTCACCAAGTAGCGTAGTCGCCTCACCTCCCAATGCGCTGGCACATCGCCAAGCCACTCCACACCGGAGGGCTTGAGCCGCACATCGGGATCAAGGCCGCGCGTGACCGCGTGGTGGATGACAGCCTGCCGATATTCCTCCAACAGTTCGATGAGCCGCTCCCTGCTGCTGATGTAGCGGCGGATGCGCTCGTCGGCCTGGTCGAGATAGCGGACGATGGCAGTTTGTTCGGTGAGGGATGGAAGGGGAATTTTAGATACACATAATCTCCCATAGTCAATGTTCTGTCCCTGTCGGATGCCTGTTACATGGAGAATCAAGTTCTCAAGATAAGGCTTCGATTTGAAAAGCCACGCCAAATATCCATGAATATCCGGATTTTCTGGATACAGGATAGTGTATGCAGGACTGATAATTCCACGATCGCGTGCATACTCAATACCACCCTGAAATGACCTGAGACTTATGACGAAATCGCCAGAACACACTAACTTTAGGAGATGTAAATCCCGAAGGGCAAGAACAGTTCGATTTTCATAATGTTCCTTGCGAACAACTCCCTTTGTTTGGGTTGCAGCTAACAATGGCTCATTAGGAAATCCTTTTTGACTTCGTTCCTTCAAGAGTGACTTTGTGCGCCGCATCTCCCAATGCGCCGGTACATCACCGAGCCACTCGACACCGGAAGGCTTGTAGTCGTTGTAGGGAGCAAATTTCACCGCTGTTGCCTCTGTTGTGGTATTTCAAGAAGCTCGATCAGACCAGAAAGGTATCCAATCGTGCTTCTTGTCACAAGATTTTGGTAAGAATTGTCTTGGTAGCTACGCTCTATAATCTGTAACAATTTTTTTAGTTTTTCCTCGCCCGACTTCTTGGTTCTCTCAGACAAATCTTCCAAATATTCGGGATGGGTCAATGGCTCTTTCTTCCAGATAAGTCCTAGTTGGGTTACAAATGCCTGACTCTGAGCCTGAGTAAGATATAGACCGGCCTCTATCAGATCAAGATAGTCATTCAAATCACTGTCCAACTCTTCGTCAAAAACCAGTTTATCGATATAGTCCATAACCTCACTGCCACGACGATCGCCTTTAATAAAACCCTGGTAAAGAGCTTGGTTTTTCAGTCGTAAAATAATCAGCACACTGAGGAGATGTGGAAACATAAATTTTCGCACACTGATGTTTCTCCCGACAAAGACCATAGATCTGATACAGTAATCGATGTCCCTAAGCGACAGGTCTAAGCGGCTGCAAAACCGAGGAAAATAATCATCAAACGACTCGAAATCGTTTTTATGCACTGAATTTTGGTCTATACGCCACAGTTTAAAAAAGAATTCCTTCAGTTAGTATCTTTCAATCAAGTGTCTGCAAAAATTTTCAGAACTTGCTTCAGGCAACAGGAACTCCAGGTCGAAGAAGCGCCGAAGATAGACATCCGCATCAATTTCTCCATAGATTGACTTGATTGAAGAGCATAGCTCATCGCGGTTGACGCCGAAAACAAAAACCATTCCGGGAACATCGAAAATATGCTTAACCCTCTCCAGCAATTCGATGGAAAAGGTTGGTCGGCACCTGTCAAGTTCATCAATTACGAACACCAAGGGCAGTTCGGTTTCTTCGACTACCATGGTGGACATCGCTTCCAATTGCGCTTTAAGCCTGACCTTATTACTTCTCTGAAGCGAATACTCTTCTAAGGCATTGTCCACAAATTGTTCCTGAAGGGCAGACAGGTCCACACCAGTAAATTTTTTTGTTACACTCTGAAAGGTGCGTGAGAGTAGAGGTTTTAGTGCTTTCTTGATTTTCGGCGCGTATTCTTTTAATCTTTCTTTTTGTTCGAGAAACTCTGATAGCTGACCAATAATTGCAATGAGTGGATCGTCACAAAAGTCATCTTCCCATGCGTTGAAGTAGATAGCGTGA
>JAGWBW010000193.1:498-2007 GCA_021295695.1 Candidatus Latescibacterota bacterium | reverse complement strand
ACGAATCCGACTGATGACGGATGAAATTCGTCAAGGCATCAGCAACTTTAAGGCGATCCAGAGCATCGTCAGACCACGGATCTTTGGATACAATCTCAGATTCCGGCACTTTAAGCTGGAACTCTTTCCTGAAGTCTTCTGTTTCCAACTGATCTCCACTCATTTCTTTTTTCTCCACTATACACCAATTAAGCTTCAATAAATCTCGGTCGCATCCACTTGAATTTTTGTCAGACTGCCTGGATGGGCCAGGATAGCGGGCTACTTGGTCGTCCGTGGTAAGCAGCGTGACATTTTCGACCTGCGCCTGTGCTATATCTCAGAATCGCCCATGCTGTCGAAGTCGTCGGGGACTTGGATCTGCCCTGCCATAAAACCCAGGCGAGACGGCGTCTTCTGGCGCAAAGCCTCCGCAAATTCTTCACCCTCTTGAATCGAATGGTCAATTTCCTCGCGGTGATCAAAATAATAGGCCAATGCTGCATACACATCGGCCAGTGTCAAATCCATGCGTTCATGCCAGATGGCGATGTGCGCCACAGTAATGCGATGCCCAGCAATACGCGGCTTACCGCTGCATATACCGGGGGTAATCTCGATATGGTCATCTAAAGATTTCATTGCCATTGTTATTCTCCTCGTAACAGCCTCACGCGCATTTTGCCAGCCAAAAGAACAGTACCCCGATTATGAGGAATAGCATGAGATAGAAAGGCCAAATTGCAGGCGATAACAAACTTCGCAAAAAATGACTCAGGCGAGAACCGGTTGTCTCCACAACATAAAGGTTCGGAGATATGGCTTCGTCGGCTGCATGTAGCTTTCCTACAAATGCTTTATAAGATGCCCGGAAGCCGCGTTCCAGAGCTAAGTAGTATGTGTCGAGAAACAGGAATAGAACCGTCGGAACCAGAGCGATCAGGATATAGTCAGGCTTTTCTACCCGCACTACGAAAACGAGGACAGCCGAGACTATTATGATGCACCACGTCTTGCAGAAACGACTATTCTCAGCCATTCGCTGGATGACGCCTTGCATGATGGTGAGATGAGCTTGGACTGCGGATGAGTCCTTGTTAAACGGCGTCGTTTTTTCATCCAAAGTATAACTCCTTTTCAGATGGTGTCAGTCAAACCATCATATTCTGATGAGATACTCTACATGACCGATCATCTCGTCCGCTTCCAATACCTCATGGATTAACATTAAACCAGAGATAATGGTGCCAATCGTATATGCTTGAGTTGCGAAAACAATTCCAGCATGATCTACACCTGCTGCTGCCAGGCGGAGAAAATCATCATCTTGTGTAAAGAATACGCGCCCTTCTTCACATGCCTTTCTCAAATGATCTTCATCAGATGCGCCCCGCATTCCCGCTTCTGGAACAGTCAATACATCCACGCCCCTTTTGCGAAGCCCTATCCCCACAGCGTTTGAGATTTGCTGATCCGTGTAGAATTTTATCTTCGCCACATGATCTCTTTTCTTGCAGCTTTTCAGCCAGC
>JAGWBW010000193.1:0-374 GCA_021295695.1 Candidatus Latescibacterota bacterium | reverse complement strand
CCATGCGTTCATGCCAGATGGCGATGTGCGCCACAGTAATGCGATGCCCAGCAATACGCGGCTTACCGCTGCATATACCAGGGGTAATCTCGATATGTTGATCCATAGATTTCATTGCCATTGTTACTCTCCTTACCGCGCAGGCGGATGGTGCCATTGCGGTGTAAATTTCTCTTTGTCATGGCCTCATGGTTACATTGCTTGCTAAATTCCAATTCGGCACTGCATTTAGAGTATAGCCAACTTTACCCACACATTCAAGGTCGGCACAGTATTTACTCACCCATAATCTCCGCCAACACCCCCTCGTTTTCTCGCTCCAAATTCGAAATATCAGCGCGGATTTCTTCTCGTGATCGCATGGGTTGTGGCTT
>JAGWBW010000192.1 GCA_021295695.1 Candidatus Latescibacterota bacterium | reverse complement strand
TGCGTATAGATGTGGGGCCGTAGCTCAACTGGGAGAGCGTTTGACTGGCAGTCAAAAGGTCGGCGGTTCGATCCCGCTCGGCTCCACTTTTTTTTAGGCACTTGCGTTTGTAAGTGTCTTAATTTTTACTGTGTCTATTATGAAACTACGCACAGCACTCACACAATATCCCATCAGCACGCTCTGTCAACTCGCCCGCGACGTGGGTATTGATCCCGGTGGTAGCAACAAAACCTTCCTCGCCGATGAGCTTTGCCGCTTGCTCCCCGACCCCGAGCGCATAGCAAAACGCCTCAGTGCCCTATCGCCTGAACAGCGCGCAATGGTACAGACCCTTGCTGCCGAAGGGGGCGATCTTTTAGAAACCGAAGCCGTTGAAAAATTTGCCAACGGATTTCTTCCCCGTCTCCATGCACAACTCAGTGACCTGACCGGTCTTGTTTTTCGAGACGTACATACATTGGGTGATTCAGACGTTCTAATCGGCATTCCCGAATCGCTGCTCAAATCCATTCCCATTTCCGACGCAGATCAAGGCCGACTGCTCGTCATCTTGAAACCCATCTCTGTGGGTTTGCTCCGAGCTTTTGCAGATCAGATTGGACTGAACCTTTCAGACACGCGCAAACCCATCGTATCCAACGCCATAAGAGATGCCCTGCTCGACATCAAAACACTGCGTACCTACCTCGACGACACACTCAGTGAGGATCGTCGCGCCATCCTCGATTTGTTCCTCCCTGCCAACGCGATCACACGCAGCGAAATCGCCGACAAATTGGGAGAATCCGCAGTCCGCGAATTGGAAGACATGCTCTGGAAAATGCCGATCTTTTATGCGCCGAACCGGAATCTTCACGCCCCTGACGCAGCGATATGTCTCGCTTCAGACCTTTGCGCTGCCCTATCCAAAATCGCCCAATCCCAGGGCGGGCAACTCGAAAGCAGCCTCGACACCCTCCTCGAAACCTCCACCACTCCCACTGCGATACGCGAAAATACCCCCTTTCTCATTCGGGACCTGACCACATTGCTCGGCATTATTACTCAACGCTTGCCCCGCAGACTCAAACACGGCGGCATATCCAAAACCGATTTGCGCGACACGAATAAATACTGCCATATCCAGGACGATCCGGGCTATATTGAATTTCTAACGCTCTTTGCCGAAACAATGGGACTGATAAAACCCCATGATACAGTCTGGCATACCGCCTCGGATGCCGGCACCCGGACAGGGCAAATTATCGACATACGCAAGGCGTGCTTTGAATTCTGGTTTCACAGCAAGCGATGGAATGAGTGGTCTTCTGACCGCACAAAAGCCACCAGTGCCCGAATGCAAGTACTCAAAAATATTCGCGGTGAAATCGTGCAGAGCCTTCGGCATTGCCCCACCGATACATGGATGACATATCCGTCGTATTATCAATTTCTGACACGCCTTTCAGAGCCTTTTCGGCATTTTGCCAAAGACCCATCCTATACGGGAACCACCGCCGATGAATTGTTGCGTCGCACCATCACAGGTGCGCTCACCTGGATGGGCGTTGTTCGCGTGGGCAACTTCCCCAATTTCTCCACACCATTGCAGCACAGCAAACAGGCGGTATTTCAGATCACCCCTGCAGGCTACGCCCTATTGCACGACATGCACGACGATGCACTAACCAAACAAATACCCCTGCAAAATTCAGAGGCAAAATTTGTTGTACAGCCCAATTTTGAAGTCCTATCCCCACCAGACCTTCCCTGCGAGCACTATCTCAAACTGTGTGTCTTCGGCGACCTCAAAACACAGGATGTAATGGCGTGTTTCCATCTCTCGCGCGACTCACTTCGCCGCGCATTTGCACGCGGTCTGTCAGGGGACGAGATACGCGCATTTTTGGCGCAGCACAGCGCAAGCGGCCTGCCCCACATGGTCGAGACTTTAATTGCCGAATGTGACGACAAATACGGCGAGATCGAAATCATTCCCGCCACCGGACGTATCAAAACCGCCACGAAAGAATTACTTGACGAACTCTACGCCCAACCCCGCATTGCCCAGGCATTGGACGACCGCATTTCTCCAACTATTGCAACCCTTAACAATGAAGCAAACTCCGAATCTCTGATTCAAATACTCCAGCAACAAGGCTACTTGCCGCACCTCTCGCGAGAGTGACTAATACCCGTGGATATAATGCCCGCCTTCTGGAAACCAGATCAAATCAATTAAAAAAGAACATCCCACAGCGAACACATATCCTACAATCAACCCATAACAACACGGCTTAATCCTTCGGTAAAGTGAAATGCCACCAAAACTGAGAACCAGCAATTTGCTCAGCCACACCAAAAAAATATCCAGCACATAGAGCCGAACATAACCGCTCGACATCAGCATCGCACCCAGCGGATGAAACGGCCACCAGGCAAATCGGCTCTGCATCACCTGAATAACACCTGCAATCACGCCACCCAGAACCCACACCCCAATTTTCCCCGGATCGGTTACAGTGCGATCTGTCTCTGCAACCGCCTTGGCAATCCCCTCGTACATTCCCACTGGCGCACCTACCAGAGACCATGTGCGGAAGGTGCTCCCCCCCGATTCATAGCAGATGGAAACCGTGTAAATAATGGCCGATAGCATCCCCAGAATCAGACTCCCAATCACCACCCATCCCACCCGCTTCGCTGGCCTCACCAGGCGTTCCACATGGGGCAATGCTGCCGGCAAACGCCAGCCAGCCAGTAATCGCCAATTCACCAGCCGAATCCCCACCTGCGTGGCGTCTTGCATCTGGCTGGCACCCACCGTCATATCCAGAATAGACGTGCCGAAACTCGGGAACAAATACGCAAACCCACTGGCCGCTAAAAACTTCATCACCACCAGAATACTCGCCCAGAAAAGCAACAGCCAGGCCAACCCAATCCCCGCGCTATAACCTGCGCTGTACAGCCAGAAAACCATATAAATACCACCACCCAAAATCCCAAACACGGCCAATCGGGGAGATAAAATCGCCGTTTCCGTCTCCCCACCTACAGGCGGGCGTAACACCTGCTCAAAAACCTTCCGCAGATGACCACGCGCAACCCAAATTGCCCAGATCGCCAACCCCATGCTCACGCCATGGGTAAACAGGCCCAAAATCGCAGTCGGCTTCGCCTCTTGCCCGGCCAGCCCTACGGAAAATCCAACCCTGGACATCCCGTAAAGTCCCGCCTGCCCCGCCAGCCACAAAGACCAGATGCTGAACAGGATATTCAGATCGCACAAAAATGTGAACCCCAGCACTGGGGGCAAAATTCGATAAGAGAACGGCTGCAAATAACGCGACAATGCAGCACCCCTGGGACCTCTTGGACCATAATAAGGGTCAAATATCGCCAGCCGGGGAAAACCCGGCGTCCAGTATTCGATCAGATTCCACAACAAAGGGAGAGCAGCTACGGCAAACCCCACCCAGAACAGCCAATTTCGCATAAACGGAGGCCAGCCACGCTTGCCGTCAAACCCTTCCGTCAAATCGAGCGGAACCTGCGCCAGGGGATACGTCAGACGTTCGTGTCGAACCCACTGCTTCTGGAACACCGCCGTCAAACCCAGCCCAATAGCCGCCATCGCCAACCCGGCGGACATCGCCCAAAACACAGGTGCTATCCAAGCCCCCCACGGCACTGCCGCCCCCTCCTCCAGTCCCAAAAAAAATCCCTCTGTCACCCCGGGGAAATTCGAAGGAAACATCCACCAGGGCAAATAGTCAAAAATCAACTCCTGCCACCGGTTCTCGGGCGACGCATAATACCTCGGCGCCGCCATCGCGCCCACCCACTGTGTAATCCAGTTATACCCCGCGAACGACCCGCCTACCCAGAGCATGCTCAACACCATCCGCAACTCTGCAGAGGTCATAGACAGGCGGGACATGAACCGCTTTAGAAAAGCATTTACCAGAAGCCATGCCACAAAGGGCAATAACACCGCCAGAGGCAGATTCGCCATTGCCATATGTGCAGAACGAGATTTAAACTCCAAAAACGTTGCGGCAACACAGGCAAAAACCAATGTGGCCGAGGAAAGCACCACAATGGTCCAGCGCAAGCTATCCTCGGCCAACTCAGATGACGGGAAGAGCTTTCTTTTAATTTCAGCCATTTTTTAAACTACTCCACTGCGCCGTAATGCGGTCCCCATTCCGCCGCGACCTCTCGCCCAAGCTCCTCAAGAGCAATACCATCCGCTGCATTGAGCGGTGTAAATCGCCTCGCCCACTCCAGGTTCTGCACAAGCTCTGCCTCCGAAAACATACCAATCACGGCTGTGCAAACCCCGGGCAATCCCAACGCGTAACGCAGTGCTGCCTCGTGATCGTGTGGCCCATGCGCAGCCAAAGCCGAAGTCCTGGGTGTTTGATACGTCATTCCCTCCGCCCCGCCATAAACCTTCATTGCCGCCACGCCCACATTTTGTTCATACGCCAGAGGCAACACCTCATTCTCAAAATTATAAGTATAGCGATCCGCGAGATTCATAGCGAGCATCACCACATCTATATCCGCCTCCCGCAACACGCGGGCGGTCCTCCAGGGAGCATTGTGCGCGGTAATCCCTACAAATCGCGTCCAACCTCCCATCGGATCCCAGCACCTGATCTACATCTCTATGCCCCATCGAATGCACATAAACCAGATCTACGTGATCCGTCTGCAGATCTTTTAGCGCCTTCTCCAATATCTTCAGCACTTGTTCCGCTTCATCCGCCGCTGTCTTGGTCACCAAAAATACCTTATCTCGCCGCTCCGCCATGACATGCCCCAGTTGAACATGCGCGCGACCATATCCGGGCGCCGTATCGATATACGTCACCCCCAGATCAATCACCTTATGGCAAAGCGCAATAGCGTCCTCATCTGAAAGTCCCATCCCACCGGGAGCAGATCCATATCCCAGAATGGGCACCTCCTCTCCAGTCTTGCCCAGAACTCTATGG
>JAGWBW010000191.1:5044-5400 GCA_021295695.1 Candidatus Latescibacterota bacterium | reverse complement strand
TTGCGTCAGCAAACAGCCGAACTGGCCATTCTCGCTGCGGGACAATTGCTGGAGGAAAATTTGGACGATGAGCACAACAAAAAAATCGTGGATGATTTCATCAACCGCATGCCAGAACATTCCTGAGTTCGGAGTTTTTCGTGAGCCAGTCAGCCGTTTCCATCCGATATACCAGCGCATTGATCGATGCCGCGCAAGAAAGCGGGGTATTAGATCGGGTTGAAGCCGATGTGCAGGCATTGTTGGCGTTGTTGCACGCCTCGGAAGACCTGCGGGGATTTGTCGCAGACCCGATGATGGGATCCGAACAAAAGCGCGCGGTTTTGAACAAATTGCTCGCTGGAAAAATCGAGGAT
>JAGWBW010000191.1:0-4740 GCA_021295695.1 Candidatus Latescibacterota bacterium | reverse complement strand
AAGGTAGGCAGAACATGGCGACGAATTTGCAGATTCGCCCCGACGAAATTTCGGCACTGCTCAAACAGCAGATCCTGGATTCCAGGGTTGACATAGATGTCTATGAAAGCGGCACCGTACAGCAGGTGGGCGATGGCGTGGCCCGCGTGCAGGGGCTGGGCAACGTGCAGACCAGTGAACTGGTCGAATTTCCCAACGGTATTATGGGGATGGCACTCAACCTCGAAGAAGACAACGTGGGCTGTGTGTTATTTGGCGATGACACATTGATCCGCGAAGGCGACGAGGCCAAACGCACCGGACGCATTGCCGAAGTACCCGTGGGCGAAGCCCTCCTGGGCCGCGTGGTAAATCCACTCGGCATGCCAATAGACGGCAAAGGCCCAATCAACGCCGAAGCGACACTTCCCATTGAACGCAAGGCACCCGGTGTCATTGATCGGCAGCCCGTAACCGAAGCCCTGATGACCGGATTAAAAGTAATCGACTCAACCGTGCCAATCGGGCGGGGACAGCGCGAATTGATCATTGGCGACCGGCAAACGGGCAAGACAGCGATTGGCGTCGATACCATCATCAATCAAAAAGACAGCGATGTAAAGTGCATCTATGTAGCCATTGGGCAAAAGGCATCTACAGTGGCCAAAGTCGTGGCCGAACTGGAAGCCAATGGCGCAATGGAATATACCATTGTCGTGTCGGCTACAGCCAGTGAACCCGCCCCGCTTCAATTCCTATCTCCTTATTCGGGTTGCTCAATGGGCGAGTATTTCCGCGACAAGGGCGAGCACGCGCTGATTATTTACGACGATTTATCCAAACAAGCGTGGGCTTATCGCGAGATGTCTCTGGTATTGCGCCGTCCGCCGGGCCGCGAAGCCTATCCTGGCGACGTATTTTATTTGCACTCGCGCCTGCTCGAGCGCGCCGCCAAGATGAGTGATGCAGAGGGCGCGGGTTCGCTCACCGCATTGCCCGTAATCGAAATTCTGGAAGGCGATGTATCCACCTTTGTGCCCACCAATGTGATATCGATTACCGATGGACAGATTTTGCTCAAACCCGAGTTGTTCTACGCGGGTATTCGCCCAGCCATGGATGTGGGCGCATCTGTATCGCGCGTGGGCAGTTCGGCACAGACGAGCGCGATGAAGGCCGTTGCCAGAACAATCAAAGCCGATATTTCGCGCTACAACGAGGTCAAAGCCTTTGCGATGTTCGGCACAGAAGGCCTGGATGCCTCAACTCAAAATTTGTTGAACCACGGCGAGAAGTTAATCGATATTCTCAAGCAAGATCAATACTCGCCGATGTCTCTACCAGAACAGACCGTGGCGCTTTTTGCCGCCAATCTGGTCGATGATTTGCCCACTGAAGATGTGCGTCGTTTTGAGCGAGAATTGTTGGCGCATATAGGCCACAGTGAGTTGGTGGAAGAAATCCGCGAGAGCGAAGATCTGAGCGATGAAAATGCCGAAAAACTCACAGAAATAATTGAGAACTTTAAGCGCGGCTTCCGCGTTTCGGTATAAGAGAACAAAGGACTGGATGTGGCAACATTAAGACAACTGAGAACGCGCGTTGCAAGCATCACAAATATTCAAAGTGTGACCAATGCCATGCAACTCGTGGCAGCGGCTCGCATGCGCCGGGCACAAGAAGCCATCGCGGCTGCGCGGCCCTATGCACAGCAACTGGATCGCGTTTTACAGCGACTCAGCGGCATGGAATCTCTTTCACATCCGCTGATGACAGAACGCGTGATCGACCGCACAGCGCTTATTGTGTTGGCCTCTGATCGCGGTTTATGCGGCAGTTTTAACACCAATTCGTGTCGTCACGCCTTCAATGCCATGTCTCTCGATGATGGCATAATGGCAGTGGGGCGCAAAGGACGTAGTTTTTTTAGAAATCGCAATTGCGAGATCCTGAATGACTATGAAGATGTGTTTCGCGACCTGTCCTTTGCTTCGGCTATAACAATTGCCGAAGACGCGGTGAACCGGTTCTTATCGGGTGAAGTCGATCGCGTGATGCTCATTTACAATGCCTTTGTCTCGGTCGCACAACAACAGCCCGTTTCGGAACAATTGTTGCCCATTGCACCCCGCGAAGGCGAAGCAACAGGTGTTTATTTGTTTGAACCATCGCCGGAAGTGTTGTTGGAGACCCTGGTCCCGCGTCATGTGAATTTTCAAGTGTGGCGTGCCCTGTTGGAATCCAACGCCGGTGAGCAGGCCGCGCGAATGCGCGCCATGGACAATGCGACCAAAAATGCGGGTGACGTAATAGAAGAACTAACTCGCGAAATGAACAAAGAACGTCAGTCGTCAATTACACTGGAACTGATGGATATTATCGGCGGCGCCGAAGCCGTTGCCCAGTAGCGGAGAGGCCAATTATGAACCAGGGTGTGATCAAAGAAATCGTGGGCGTTGTCATCGATGTGGCATTTGAAGGCGACCTGCCCCCCATATACAATGCATTAGAAGTCGAAGGCACGGATCCCCGGCTGGTGCTCGAAGTACAGCAGCATCTGGGCGAAAGCAGGGTGCGCTGTGTTGCCATGGACTCCACAGATGGACTGGTGCGCGGCACCGCAGTGGTGGATACGGAAGGACCTATCACAGTGCCCGTAGGTGAAAATGTTTTGGGACGTTTGTTCAATGTGATTGGCGACCCCATCGACGGTAAGGGTCCTGTGCCCGATGGTACGCCGCGACTCCCCCTGCACCGCGAACCGCCCGAACACCAGGAACAGGTGACTACCGATCAGGTGCTCGAAACCGGTATCAAAGTGATGGACCTGATCTGCCCGTTTGCCCGCGGCGGTAAGCTGGGACTATTTGGTGGCGCGGGTGTGGGTAAAACTGTGATCTTAAAAGAACTCATCAACAACGTGGCTTCGGGACACGGCGGATATTCTGTATTTGCCGGCGTGGGCGAGCGCACGCGCGAAGGCAATGACCTGATGCTCGAAATGATTGAAGCCGATGTGATCGACAAAACCGCCATGGTTTTCGGTCAGATGAATGAACCGCCCGGCGCACGCCAGCGCGTGGCATTGACCGGGTTGACAATGGCAGAAAATTTCCGCGATGAACACGGCCAGGACGTGTTGCTATTTATCGACAATATCTTCCGCTTTATTCTCGCAGGTGCAGAAGTATCCGCGCTATTGGGCCGCATGCCATCTGCCGTGGGGTATCAGCCCACCCTGGCAACCGAGATGGGTGGCTTGCAGGAGCGGATTACCACCACGCAAACGGGATCTATTACATCGGTGCAGGCTATTTATGTACCCGCCGACGATTATACCGATCCCGGTGTCGTAACGGCATTTTCGCATCTCGACGGACGCATTGTGCTCGACCGCGCCCTCGCCGACCAGGTGCTGTATCCCGCAGTGGATCCGCTGGCTTCTTCTTCGCGTATCCTCGATCCCCGCATCGTGGGCGATGAACACTATAATGTGGCACAACAAGTGCAGCAGATTTTGCAGCGATACCGCGACCTGCGCGAAATTATCGCAATTCTGGGTATCGACGAGCTATCAGACGAAGACCGTATCGTCGTGGCACGCGCGCGACGCATCCAGTTATTCTTGACCCAGCCCTTTACAGTGGGTGAAGTATACACGGGTATCCCCGGAGAATATGTGAGCGTAGATGACACCGTGCGCGGCTTTAAAGAACTCGTTGAGGGCGTTCACGACGACCTGCCCGAACAGGCATTTTACATGGTCGGACCAATTGAACAAGCAGTTGAAAAAGCAAAGACGCTTTAATGGCCTCTTTCCAATTAGACATTGTAACACCCGAAAAAACCGTGTACTCCGGTGAAATTGAGCATTTTCATGCGCCGGGCGTTGACGGCGGTTTTGGCGTACTGGCGCGTCACCAACCCATGCTGGCCGCACTCGGCATTGGTCGGGTTGGCTTCCGAGAAGCAGATGGCACCGAGCGCACCCTTGCCATCAGCGGTGGATTCGCCAATGTATCGGGGGATGGTGCAACAATCCTGGCAGAGGCAGCCGAGTTTGGCGATGAGATCGATATAGAACGCGCGCGCGCCGCGCGAGAACGCGCACAGGAGCGATTGGACAACCGCACGCCAGACGTAGATGTCGAACGCGCACAAGCCGCACTGGGACGGGCATTTATGCGGCTGCGCGTGTCAGGCTCTGAATAATATTTCTATAAATAGAAATGAGAAAGCACGCTCTGTTTAGAGCGTGCTTTTTTTCACAGGATGACTATTTTTTCTATTGTATATAAATCCCAAACCTGTGCATTTACCGCGATTGAAAGGATAAGAATTAAACATGACTGATGTTGCGCGACGCGTACTCGTAACAGGTGCTGCGGGATTTATTGGATTTCATCTTTCCAAACGACTGCTCGAAATGGGACATTCGGTGGTCGGATTGGACAATGTAAACGACTATTACAATACCCAACTCAAAGAAGACCGCCTATCTATCCTGAAGCGAGAAGACGGATTCAAATTTGTTCGCATGCACCTCGAGGACGAAGCGGGAATCGCAAACCTCTTCCGCACAGAGAACTTTTCTCATGTCATCAACCTCGCAGCCCAGGCGGGTATGCCGTATAGCCTGAAAAATCCTCAGGCATTTGTCAAAAGCAATGTCCTGGGCTTCCTCAACATCCTGGAAGGATGCCGCCATTGCGGTATCGAACACTTGGTCTATGCATCCTCCAGTTCTGTTTACGGCTTGAA
>JAGWBW010000030.1:5446-30648 GCA_021295695.1 Candidatus Latescibacterota bacterium | reverse complement strand
TTTTCGCGCATTGCATCGGGCAGGGTGATGAGGGCGGGGAAGATGATAATTTGTTCGATTCCTTCAGCGGTACGCACGGTTTTTTCCAATTTATCAAATGAAGTGGCTACTACCTGATCGGCGATTTTGGCGTCGGTTGCCGCGTTGATAAATTGGCGAGAAACTTGTAATTTACTTTCAGCACAAATTAAGAGTAATGTGTTCACGATATTCGCGTCCTATTTAGACGACACTCGGCAAAAGCGATAATAACTGGTTTACCCATTATGCATCCGATTATTCCATTTGAAGACCTGCCTTTAGGTGTCCAGATTTTCCTGGTTCTCACGTCTGTTTTCATTTTAGTCGGCATTGGATCTATCTTGTGGCAGATGATCCGCGCCATACGCGATAAAAGAGAATAATGGGTGGCTCTCTTACGTCTTACCTTCGTCAAACCGCCATTTTCGCGCGGATGGTGTCGTGGTGCTGATAATTGATGAGTTCAAAGTCGTCCATTTCAAAATGGTCGATTTCGGTTTGTCCGCGGTCTTTTATCCGCAATTTGGGCAGGGGATATGGTTTGCGAGATAGTTGTTTTTTTACTGCGTCGAGGTGGTTTAAGTAGATGTGTGCGTCGCCGAGGACATGGGTAAATTCGTGGGGGACGAGGCCCGTAATTTTTGCGACTATGTGTAATAATACGGAATAGGATGCGATGTTGAGTGGTACGCCTAAGAACATGTCGCAGGATCGCTGATACATTTGTAAGGATAATTTGCCTTCTGCGACGTAAAATTGGAAGAAGTTGTGACACGGAGGCAGTGCCACGTCCAGAGAGCCTATTTCCGCTGCGTTCCAGGCATTGACCATGATGCGTCGGGATTCGGGGTTTTCTCGGATTAAATCAATCGCATTTTGAAGCTGATCGACTACTTTTCCATTGGTGCCTTTCCACCGTCGCCACTGTACGCCGTAAATGCGTCCCATGCTGCCGTCGTTTTTATCTATTCCCAGGCGGTTCAAATAGTCCTCGTAATTGCCATCCCACAGCCGATTGCTTTTCAAATAGGTTTTCAGGTCGTAGATGTTGTCGGATCCGGATATAAACCACAGGAGTTCCGATAGTATCGATTTCCACACCAGTCGTTTGGTTGTTACTGCGGGAAATCCGTCTGCCATTGCATAGCGCGCATGCAGGCCAAAACACGAGATTGTGCCCACTCCCGTGCGGTCTCCCTTTTTTACGCCGTGGTTGAGGACATATTTTAGTTGGTCGAGATATGTGTGCATGAATACCCCCAGTGCTAAAAATATAATAATAAAAGGGTGGAGAAGTAAGAGGTTAGACTATTGGGAGAGAGGATTTTCGTAGGGGCGGTGCCCCTGTGCCCGCCCGCTTGTGGTGACAGGCCCGTGTCTGTCATCGCGGCATGCTTGAGCCGCGATCCAGAGATTTTGCCTGATTATCCATTTACAGTTTTGCCAAAAGCATTCACAAAGATGAGGAAGTCGGTAATGCCAACGGTTCCATCGCTGTCGAGGTCAAATTTTGGATCGAAGTTCGTCTGGCCTCTCTGGGTTCCAAACGCTTCAACAAAAATCAAAAAGTCCATAATCCCGACCTGCCCATCGCCATCAAAGTCACCCGTTAGCATACTCGGCGTCCCCGTATCTGTCGCTTTCGCAAAAGTGATCACGATCTTAATAGGATCATCTGGTGGTACGTACTGAGAAAGGGCACTCATTGCCAGGCCTCTTACAGATTCGGGTATTGACGCCAATAATTCTTCTAAAAGAAGTGGGCGTATAATATGCAGTGAATCCGCCGTAGCTGTGTAGGTATAATTGAGTGGGTTTTCATTTTCGCGCGTTATGGTGAGTGCATGGGTGTCGGACGCAACCGTGTAATTGCCTGTATATTGGCTCGTATCGTGTACAGCGACGGAAAGCGGAACCAATAATACCGCAGAGATATTGGTCGCTGTTTTGTAGTCAGATTGAACACTACCGTCTGCCCCAAAAGTTATTGTGCCGTTGATCTCGCCTTCAACTGTAAGAGGCGAGACAGCTTGCACGAGTCCGGATGGGACATAAGCGTTTAGCAAGATCTTTTCAGCTACCCAGGAGCCGATGATCTCGCCACCTTGAGGCTTGGGGGTTTCTGGCAGGATGCCCGCGTGTGCTTGTCCAAGAGTTATGACTGTCATCAGAAGTAGAACGCAGTTTCTCAGCATCTTAAACTGCGATTCTTTAACCACGATGCCAAATATTGTCCCGTTCATATGTGTTATGCCCTTCAAGTGTTGAAGTTTTCTGATTTTTGACTTCTGCGTGTACTTTTCTATTGTTGCGAATTCGTATAGATTGGGGATCGTCATGCAATGCTTACATTTCTTGTAGCGATTTGGCGGCAAAGATTGTCAAGCGCAATTCTTCGTCGAACAATTCATAAACAGGCGTTTGACCGCTGAGGGTCTCGCTTTCGTTTAAGATGATGCCTACGCCTTCGCCTCGTCGCTCCAAAAAGTGTCGCCGGATTACTTGTCTGCTCATTGTGTCATGCAAGGTAATTTCCGAGAGTAAGCGGGCGAGTAACTCATTGCGAGTGGCTTGTGCATAACGCAAATTTTCCACTGTTATGGTGTTTGCCAACGCGCCAGGCGAATAGAGTTCGAGCCTGTCTGAAAACATGAACAACCGAATTTTCGAGCCGATTTTTGAGTAATCTCTATGTACAACGGCGTTCACCAGGGCTTCAAAAACGGCTCGCATGTTGTATTGTGGTCGCTCAATTCTGCCAATGTCTTTGCGCGCTGATACCTCATTGAATTTTTCGACAAATTTGAAGGCGTCTATGATCTGTTGGTCCAGGGGTCCCTTAAGATCTTTGGCATCGATCTGGTAGTTCGCATCCTTTTCCTTACTCCGATAAAAAACAGCTTGAATGAAACTGTTGTAGAGGTACTCATCGGGACTATCATGGCACATTAACACACCGGCGACCGATGCGCGGTATTCTCCCCCTTCTTTTACGAGTAAACGCCTTTTGAGTAGCAGATCTTCGTCCTCATGGTTGAAGACGCCTGTGGGGATAAATCGCTGATAGAGTTCTCGCCTTAGTGTGTCTTTATTCGTGTTCGGCACGAACTGTTCGTCAAAAGAGATAATACGCGCTTGTGAACGAGCTTGTAGCAATCTGCCCAATTGCTCTGTTGTCATTTTGCGCCTGGTATCCCCTTGTCGTAAAAAGAATCCGTTGCTGCTTTGATGTGCCCACAAGCTCCGTGCAATATTGATATAAACCAGTGTTTTTTGTTTTCCTGTCTCATCGGGAATCCGGATACTATCTACAAAATAATCTACGAGAGGAGGTTCTATCAGGTCGTGGCATATTTCCGTAATAAAATGAATCAGTCTTGGAACATTATCGATATCGATGCCGCGGATTTCCCGATTATCGGAAACGCCGAAAATCACGACTCCTCCTTGCTGATTCGCAAAAGCGGTGATCTCATCGGATAGCCCATCCCGATGCGGTCTGAATTGTCCACCAACAAGTTTTACTTCTTTGAACTCAACACCGGAGCTTTCTCCCGATTCAATTTTTTCCAATATTTCTCGTTCGCTGAGCATATCAATTCTCCAGCTAAATATGCTTGTCCTCTGCTCCAACGCCTTCTGACTACCATCCAGAATACTGATACTTCCACTATAGCACCTTATTTTTTTCGCTCATAATATACAACTGTGAATTGATCGTGTGTCTCTTTTTTTGAGATGATCCATTCATCTTCATCAAACTCGGGGAAGTATTCATCGCCTGCGTATTCACTGTCGATGTACGATAGGATCATTCGGTCGGCTTTTGATAGTGTGGCGCGATAAATTTCGCCGCCTCCACAGATGAATACTTTGCGACCATAGGACCTGGCTTTTTCGATGGCTTCTTCGAGCGATCTGCATATATCCACGCCTTTTGTGTCGGGCATGGTGCGGCTCACGATGACATGCAGGCGGTCCGGCAGGGGTTTGCCGCCCCAGGATTCGTAGGTTTTGCGTCCTACGAGGAGGACGTGTCCCGTTGTCGTGCGCCGAAAGTGCCTGGATTCTTCAGAGATGTGCCAGGGCATTTTGTTGTCCCTGCCAATGACGCGGTTTTTGTCCATTGCAGCGATAATGGTCATGATGTCTCCTGTTAGCGATCAGCGGTCAATCCTTCCTTCGCCCACAGTGTCAGTCGAAGTTCGTCTCCGAATAGTTCGTACTCTGGGCGCCGGCCCGAGTGCGCTTCGCCATCTTCCAGAATTTTCCGCACGCCTTCGCCGCGAGATTCGAGGAATACCTGTCCGGTGCGTTTGCTGCGGATTCGCGATAGGAAATTGACTAACAACTGATTGCGCGTGAACGTGCGGTAAGGCATGTCGTCGAGCGTGATGGTGTTGGGCAATTTGCCGGGGCTGTATAGTTCCAGCCGGTCGGCGAACAAGAATAGGCGGATTTTCGAGCCGGCAATGGCGTAGTCGCGGTGGGCGACGGCATTGACAATGGCTTCGTCAACGACATTGAGGTCGTACGGGGAGGTAGCATCGCGGTGCGGGCGATGGCTGGCGACGAAAGCGATTCCGGCGTCGATTTGATCGGATACGGGACCTGCGAGGCGTTCGGCCTGCACCAACTCATCGGACGATAGTTGGGTTCCCTCATAGCACGCGGCCTCAATAGACCCGGAGGGGAGAAATTCGGTCGGTTCATTGGCAAAGACAAGCAGGCCAGCTATGGTCGGACGATCTACGCCGTTCTCGTCCTGGAAAGTCACCCGGGTGTTGCGTAGCAAGTCGAGATAGGGGATCGTTGGCGAGCGTCCGAAAAACGCTTCGAGCCGATTGCGGCTGAGGTCGTCAACTGTGGCGGTGAGCACAGGCTGCTCGTCAAATATGTACTCTCGACCCCGCTGCTGGAATAGCCGTGCGAGTTCCGACGGTGTGAGGTCGCGTTTCGTGGAACCGATCCGCAGGTAATAACGTCCGCTTGATGTTCGGTGGACGTAAAGTCCGCGTGGAACTTCGGTCAGAAGCACGCATTGTTCGTCTCCTGCGGTGTCCGAAAGCAATACCTTGCGCAAGATCGGCCGAATCGGCGGGTCGCAGTTGTGCGTTGCGATATTGATAACCCACTGTTCGACTGCATTGATGCGCGCCGTTGGTATTCCGCGCACGGTGCCCGAATCGTCGATACCAAGGAATACCACACCGCCTGCCGCATTTGCCAGCGCAACCAACTCTGCGGCCATATCTTCTGTATTGGGCGAGATTACGCCGCGTGCTCCAAAGCGCACTTCCTTGAACTCGGCGTACCCATCTTCCCCAGCGCGAAGTTGATCTATAATCTGTTCTCTGCTGTCGAACATCTCTCTATCTCCGTAAGGTGAGCTGTAAGACGTGAGACGTGAGACAACCACCCAACTCACCGGCAGACCTTCTTTACCTCTCGCCTTTCATCTGCGTCCATCTGCGGATGTTTTCCTCAGATTTTTATGGGTGCGATGTCCAATAGGGCGTTGGTTTTTACGACTTGTCCGATGAGGTCGTGTTCGGTTGTATCGGTGATTTCGACTTCGACGAAGTCACCGATATTTGCAGGACCTGTGAAAAATACGGCGCCGTCGATTTCCGGGGCGTCCATTCGCGTGCGGCCGATGTAGTGATATGCCGGGTCGTCTGAGGTTTCATCTACGAGTACTTTGAAGGTGCGTCCTACATGCACGGCGTTTAATTCGCCCGATATTTGCGCCTGCAATGCCATCAGGTCGTTTAGCCGTTCGCGCTTGATGTCTTCGGGTACGTCGTCTTCCAATATACCGGCCTGCGTGCCTTCTTCGTGTGAATAGGTGAATCCAACGAGGCGGTTGAATTGCATTTCATCGACAAAGTCCATGAGTTCTGCAAAGTGTTCATCGCGTTCGCCGGGAAATCCGGTGATGATTGATGATCGGATGGTCAAATTTGGTATGCGTTTGCGTAAGGTGTGGATGAGTTTGCGAATGCCCGCTTTTGTGGTGCCCCGGTTCATCGTTTTTAGTATGGGGTCTGATGCGTGCTGGATGGGCAGGTCGATGTAGGCGCACAATTTTTCTTCGGTTGCCAGGAGGTCGATTAGTTCATTGCGCCAACCGGTTGGATAGGCATATAACATCCGCACCCAGTCGAGTCCCTCGATTTGGATTAGTTCTTTGAGCAGGTCTGTCAGCCGGGGTTTGCCATACAGGTCTGCGCCATATCGCATGGTGTCCTGGGCAATGAGGGCGATTTCGCGCACGCCGTTGCCGACCATGCGATAGGCTTCGGCGATGAGGCGGTCCAGGTTTGTACTTTTGTTTTTTCCGCGAAAGCTCGGGATGGCGCAAAATGCACATGTTCTGTCGCATCCGTCTGAGATTCGCAAATACGCCCAGTGTTTGGGGGTGAGTAGATGGCGCGCCTCTGCATCTCGAATGGTGTGAATGCGCGATGTGCCCAACAGAGTATCACAGTGCGTGACGATTTCGCGTTCGCCAGCAAGGCCCACGATCATGTCTGCTTCGACGAGTTCGGTTTCCAATTCTTTGCGGTATCGCTCGGCCAGGCAGCCCGTGACGATGACGCCGCGACATCGTCCGTTTTTTTTGTATTCTGCGGCGTCCATCACTGTTGCTATTGATTCTTCTTTGGCTGGTTCGATGAATCCGCAGGTGTTGACGACGATGATGTCGGCGTCTTCCGCGTCGTCCGAGAGGTCGTAGCCGTTGAGCTTGAGGAGGTGGTGCATGCGCTCGGAATCGACGGTGTTTTTGGGACAGCCCAGGGTGATGAGGTTTATTGTTGGCATAGTGTATTTTTGGTTTTATGGTTTAGTTTTTGGATATGGCTTGTACACCGAGTTGTGATCCTGCGAGGACCTGAACTTCGATGTCTGCTTGTGTGTCGCGGATGAGGTCATTGTCAAATATAATGCGTCCAGGCTCGAACAGGAGTACCAGCGTAGATCCTCCAAATTGAAAATAGCCCTTTTCCTGTCCCCGCTTTATAGTGCCCGGCTGGTATGTTTGGACGATGCGCCCCACGCCCCAGCCCGCTACTTCCATGATCATGATGCGTCCAAAGTGTTCGGTTTCGAGGTATGTTATTTCGCGCTTGTTGTGGGCAAATAAATCGGGTTTTACGTCGAGGGCAATGGGGTTGACGAGATAGTAGCGTCCAGAGATTTCAGCAGATGAGGTTGCGATGCCAGCTACGGGAAAATGGTAGCGGTGGTAGTCTGCCGGGGCCAATCGAATGACGAGAGCAGCACCATTTCTATAGGGGATTGCGGATTCTTTTGATGATAGGAGATGTGCAATATCGACATGGGAACCTTTGACGGGTAGGCGGGTTTGGGCATCCAGTTTGGGATATGCGAGTACTTTTCCATCGGCGGGTGAACAGAAGATGTGGGGGTCGGCGATAAAGGGGCGTGCGTCGGGTTTGAGTTTGCGCGAGAAGAAGGCATTTAAGTTCTCGTATTGTTCCAGAGGCAATTCGATTTCGTCCAGGTTGATGTCGTATTTTTGCACAAATGCCTGGATTTTCTTTCGCGATCCCGATAGGTCCATCCATTTGCCGAGTAGCCAGCAAAATGAGTATGTGTTCAGGAATATGTTATAGACAAATATCGCGACGCGAGATTGTGCGACAGCATATTGAACGCGGGGTAATATGAGCGGTTCGGAGATCATTTCGTCCGTTTTGCGGTTGCGATAGGTTATTTGTTTGGTCATGGCAAGAGCTATTTAAAAGACTTGGGCCAAAATGTTTCTGGCCGGGTTTCAAAGGTCATGCGTTCCTTTTTTGTCGGGTGTATTATCGTCAGGCTCTGTGCGTGGAGGGCGATGGCGCGATTGGGAAATGGTTTGCGCGATCCGTACTTGTAATCGCCCAATACGGGGTGGCCTATGTCCGCGAATTGTACGCGTATTTGATGATGGCGCCCGGTGGCGAGGTTCACGTGTACTGAGGATACGCCGTTGCGATGTGCCAGTCGTTCATAAGTGAGTTCTGCGCGTTGTCCCTGAGGGGCGTTTACGATGCGGCTTTTTGTCTGTCGCCGCGCGATGTGGTTTACGAGATGGCCCTTTTCGGGGGTTTTGCCGTGGACGAGAGCCACATAGTGTTTTTCAACGGTTCGCTCTCGAAATTGTTGCGATAAGCGGCGCGCTGATGTCGATGTGCGCGCAAAGACGACTACGCCCGATACGGGGCGGTCCAATCGGTGTACGAGTCCGAGAAATACGTTGCCGGGTTTGTTGAATTTGATTTTGAGATAGGCTTTGCCCATGTCCAACAAGTTTTTATCGCGAGTGTGGTTGCCCTGTACGAGCATGCCCGCGGGTTTGCGTACGACCAGCAGGTGATTGTCGAGGTAGAGGATGTCCATTGTGACTCAAATTTACAGGCTAATGATTAAAAGCGCAACTGATGTGGGCATTTTGCGGTTGACCACTGGGGGTGAATGGGATAGCTTGCAGCGCGATAAGGGTTAAAAACAACTCCCCATACTGGACGCCTGCTTCAGGCATGCAGGCGTGACGGTTGTCATTACTGAGTTGTGCGTACGTCATTGCGGCAGGGTTTTAGCCGCAATCCAGAAAGGTTTTTATGAAAAAACTTTTTGTTCTGCTTATGATGATTACTGCGCCTCTTAGTGCTGATGAAAGTCTTCATCGGGCTGCGATTGATGCGATGGTTATGGCGACGCGCTATTTTCGCACTGAGGTTGCGACTCATGGCGGCTATTTGTGGCGGTACAAGACCGATTTTTCTATGCGCGAGGGCGAGGGTACGGCGTCGCCTTCGACGATTTGGGTGCAGCCGCCAGGTACGCCTGCTGTGGGTATGGCGTTTTTGGCGGCGTATGAGGCTACGGGCGATACGCTGTTTCTCAATGGTGCTGTTGAGGCGGCGCGCGCGCTTGTTTGGGGGCAGCTCGCTTCAGGTGGTTGGGATTATCGCATTGATTTTGATGCCGAGGGAAGTAAGCGCTGGCACTTTCGGCGCGATGTCGAACGGGGCGATGTCGATACGGGTGATCGCCGCAATCGCACGACGCTTGACGATAATAATACGCAGAGTGCGTTGCAATTGCTGATGCGCGTCGATAAGGTGCAAAATTTTGAAGATGGGGAGATTCGCGCGGCGGTGCTATTTGGTCTCAGTGCGCTTCTCAGAGTGCAGTATCCGAATGGCGCATGGCCGCAGCGGTTTGAGGTTTTTCCCGATCCGGAAAAATTTCCGGTGAAGAGGGCGCGTTATCCCGAAACGTGGTCGCGAACCCATCCCGATACGCGCTATTTGGATTATTATACGTTTAATGATAATGCGATTGCCGATGTGATCGAGACGATGGTTGAGGCTTACGATGTTTATGGGGATGTCCGCTATCTCGATGCGGCTAAGCGCGGTGGCGATTTTATTATTTTGGCGCAGATGCCCGAGCCGCAGCCCGCGTGGGCGCAGCAGTACAATTTGGATATGGAGCCGACCTGGGCGCGTCGTTTTGAGCCGCCTTCTGTTACGGGTGGCGAGAGTTTTGGGGTTTTGCAAATTCTTTTGGATTTGTATTTGGCGACGGACGAGGAACGTTTTTTGAAGCCGGTTTCCAGTGCTCTCGATTGGGCAAAACGCTCGCTTTTGCCCGATGGTCGCCTGGCGCGGTTTTACGAGCTTCAGACCAATCGGCCGCTGTTTTTTACCCGCGATTATGTGCTTACGTATGACGATTCAGATCTGCCTACGCATTATGCGTTTAAGGTGAGTGGCAGTCGGATTGAGCGGGTTGAGGCATTGTACAATCGTGTGAGGGCAGAGGGCCGCGAGAAGGTTTTGTCTGAGCGCGGGCGTGTTACAAGCCCGGGTGCTGATCGCGTGAAGGAAGTTATCGATGCGCTCGATGACCGGGGTCGTTGGGTCGAGCAGGGGTCTTTGAGAAATCCAGAGAACAGACGCGAGCGCATTGAGGCGGAGATTCTTTCGTGCCGCACGTTTATTCGGAATCTGGGGTTGTTGGCGCATTATGTGAGAGGTGTGAAGTGAACGAAAAATAAATAAGGAGATGCTATGCCCGAACTCGAAACGCGACGTCTTGGTCGCACGGAACTTACACCCAAATCGATTGGTCTTGGCTGTGCTTTTCTCGGCAGTCCACAGCGGGTTTCTGATGATGAGGGGATCGCGACTGTGCGGGAGGCGATTGATCGGGGGATTAATTTTATCGATACGTCTGCTGCTTATGGCGGGGGTGAGAGCGAGCGGCGCGTGGGTCTCGCGCTTCAAGGGGGGTACCGGGAGAAGGTTTATTTGCAGACTAAAGCGGGTACCCATCGGGATCGGCGACACGATTTTTCGGCTAAGTCCATCCGATGGACGGTTGAGAATAGTCTGAGACAGCTCAAGACGGATTATATCGATGCGTTGCTTATCCACGATCCGAGGGATATAGAGAAGGTTTATTCGCCGGGGTATGCTTCGGATGAGCTTCTGAAGATGAGAGACGAGGGTCTGATCGGTTATACGGGTGTTGGCTGTCGTTCGCACGATTTTCACCGCTATGCGATTGAGACTGGGGTTTGCGATATTGTTATTACGTTTCTCGATTATACGTTGTTGAGTCAGACGGCTGCAGAGACGACGATTCCTCTCGCGCTTGAGCACGATGTGGGTGTTATTCTGGCGAGTGTGCAGGGTATGGGCGTTCTGGCAGGTCCCAGGCCCGATGTCGAGTTGTGTGATCGCCGGTATCCGGGACAGGGTGATCGCGCCGTTGCGATGTGGGACTGGTGCAATGCGCGCGGGATTAGTATTCGCCGATTTGCTCTGCAATTTTGTCTGGCAGCGCCCTTAAATGGCAATGGCATGCTTCTTGTGGGACCGGCCTCTCCCCGCGAACTCGACGAGGTTCTCTCCGATGCCACTGCCGATGTCGATCTCGATCTGTGGGGGGAATTTGAGAGGGCGTTTGGTGTGGGGTTGGAAGTGTGAAGGGAGAAGTATGAAATATGATCAGCCCTATCAATGGCGCCGTCATTGCGGCATGGTTTTAGCCGCCACGCCGCACGCGAAGCATGGCGTAAGCCCACGCACAACGCCAGTAATCCAGAAGGTTTTGGTTGTCATCGCGGCATGATGTTGAGCCGCGATCCAGTGTTAGTTGTAGGGGCGACCTTTGATACACAAGCAAATAAATCGCTCTTTCAACTTGGGGCACAACGGATAGAAAGTCTCAGCCCCTGAAACCTTTGAAAGGCGCAGTAATCCATCTCATATAATGAATAGGCCTGGAGATGGATTACTATGAGCCGTCGCATTTTTTTTAAAAATCACTTTGTTCTTATGTAAAAACTATATACATTTTCGACATATAGGGGTGACCCTACCCTGCTTAGAACTGTTTTAGAGATATATTTTTATGGCGAACTGATCCCGTATGGCCACCCCTAAATCTGGTTTATTGAAGCAGCAACTATCGCATGAGCAAGTAATCAATTGGTCTGGCTTTGATATCAGTAGTCAAGGCGTATTGCCTCCTCTTCGCAAGGGGTATTATTATAATGTGGTAGGCCAAGTCATTGCGGGCGACGCTCCAAAAGGTTTTATACGCGCTTACACCTACGGTGAAGCTGATCGATCTAATCCTCGCAAATGGCCTGCGTATATTGCCAAGGTTGGGCATAAGTGGTATCCTAATGAGTCTATTACGGAACACCTGCTTACACGGATCGGGCAACTGCTTGGCCTGAAAATGGCTGAGTCTTATCTTGTGTCAGCACATGGTCAGATTCGCTTTCTAAGCCGGTATTTTCTCAAGCGCAATCAAAACCTCGTTCACGGAGCCGAGATATTTTCAGACTATTTGAAAGATGAGGAGTTTGTAGAGGAAGTAGAGCAAGTTGGCGCAGCCCAAGACTTCTTTTCTTTTCAGTTTATTGAAGAGGCAATTCGAGAGCAGTTTCCCGATCAGGCAAGTTCCATTCTGGGGGGTTACACTCAGATGCTCGCTTTCGACGCTATCGTGGGGAATAATGACCGGCACCATTACAATTGGGGTGTAGTCGTTCATGGACACCGTAAGCATGAGCCTTACTTTTCCCCTATTTATGATAGCGCAAGGGCATTTTTCTGGAACGACTCAGAATCAAAACTTGAAGTTATTAAAAAAGATCCTAACCCGAAACGGCTGCCAGCTTTCATTGCTCGGTACGTCAAAAACTCGCGCCCAAAGACGGGTTGGGATGGTGTAAATAGACCCAATCATTTCGCCTTGATTCAGAACATTTACCAGGATTATCCCGATCTCCGTTCAGTGATGTCGGCTCTCTGTCACCAACCACTCTTACAACGCATTCAAAAAACGCTCAATAGCGAGTTCTGTCCACTTATGAGTGATTTGCGCCGAGAGATGATCCTGGATTGCTTAAAATATCGGTTACATCTGTTTCAAAAAGCGGTTGGCGTTGATAGCTGATCTAACCCCCCTAACGGAGTATGCTATGATATCGACCCTGAAGAAATTTCTGTTCCATCAAGACGGACTGGAGCACCTTCGCACCCCCCAGGATGAGACAGCCGAATTTCTGTTGCGATACCGTGACCTCGATGTGGGGCATCTCTCTCTTCAGGACGGAAAGTGGTATTTCGAGTACACGGATACTTTCCGGAAGAAGAAAGACGCTTATCCAATCGTCAATTTTCCGCGTTTAGACAAGCGCTACGAATCTGACGTGTTGTGGCCGTTTTTCGTGGTTCGTATCCCTGGCCTGGGGCAGCCTGCTATTCAGCGTGTGATCCGCGAGGAGAACCTCGACCCACGCAATGAGGTCCAACTGCTCAAGCGATTTGGCAAAACCACAATCGCCAATCCATTTACCTTGATCCCAAAAGACAATCCAGACGAATCCGAAGAGTGATTATTTCCTTCAAGTACAATACAACAAGCCCGTTGATCACAATTGATCGACGGGCTTTCTTTAATGTGGTCATTAATGTCGGTGCATCCTTGTTGCGACAAGTGTTGACAGACGCCTGCAGGATGTTATGTTTCCCATATGTCAATAAGCTCTGAGATACCTGAAGCAAGAAATCTATCTGGTTAATATTGTTATTTGGAGTTATATTTTTAGTCATACAGAGCATTTATACAAAGGGCCATTTTGTGTAAGAAAGGACAGCTATGGCTACTCTAACAGATCGTATCACGGTCAATCCCAATCAGTGCGGGGGACGACCCTGTATTCGGGGTATGCGGATTCGCGTCACTGATGTGCTGGATTTGCTCGCTCACGACTTGACGCGTGAACAAATTCTATCAGAGCATCCAGACCTTGAACCTGAGGACATTCGCGCCTGTCTGCGATTTGCCAGTGATCGGCTTAACCATCCGGTCCTCGCTGCATGACCCTTTGGCTCGACGCGCATATCTCACCCCAACTTGCACCATGGATTCAGGATACCTTTGGCATTGATGTGTTCCATGTACGCGATCTGGATCTCAGGGAGGCTGAGGATCCCGATATTTCTACAAAGCACGAGAGGCCGACGCGATCGTGATTACCAAGGATAGGGATTTTGTTGAGCTTTTGGAGCGTTTAGGTTCGCCTCCAAAAATAATCTGGTGTACCTGCGGCAATACTTCTAATGCTCGCTTGAGAACAATTTTTTTAAAGACGCTTTCTGATGCACTCGATATGCTAAATCAAAGAGAGCATTTGGTTGAAATCAGTGATACAGTTTGATCTTCGCAGCCATTCGTATTTTTAAGTTGAAGCCCAATGGTCTTTTCAAACCGTTGGGCTTTTTCTGTTGGGGTCTCACTGGATTTGTCTCCGGGCATAAGAAGAGAGAACTACAATCAAAATCGGTCTTGATAAATTCCGATTCTCAATGTATTCTGATTGAGGATGCGATAAGGGACGGCACAGAGACATATAACAAAGGAATACACATGAAAAAAATTCTCATTACAGGTATGAGCGGACTTATTGGCGGGGCTGTTCGCGAGCAGCTTGAGGGCAAGTATGAGCTTCGCGCGCTCAATCGCCGCGATGTGGCTGGCGTGGATTGTCGGCGTGCGGATATTTCGGATTTTGACGCGATTTGTCCGGCGTTTGAGGGGGTTGATACGGTTGTGCATCTGGCTGCTGCGATTAGAAGTGATTTTGAGGGTTTTGTCGCGCACAATATTGTGGGCACTTATAATGTTTTTGAAGCGGCGCTTCGCACTGGGGTTAAGCGCGTTATTTTTGCCAGTAGCGGGTCGGTGACAGCGGGTTGGGAGAACGATTCGCCGTATGGTGCGATTGTGGCGGGGCGATACGATGAGGTGCCCGAGAGTTGGGATAAATTTTCCCACGAGACGCCTACGCGCCCGCGCGGGATTTACGGTTGTACAAAGGTCTGGGGCGAGGCTTTGGCGCGGCATTATGCCGATAGTACGGATCTGTCTGTTATTTGTCTTCGCATTGGTGCGGTGAATGCCGAGGATCGGCCCAATGGTACGCGGGGTTATTCTGTGTGGTGCAGTCAAAGTACGATTGCTGGCATGGTCGAGTCGTGTATTGAGGTGTCCGAGGATCTCAAATTTGATATTTTTTATGTTGTCTCGGATAACAAATACAGCTATCGGGATATGACGCATGCGCGCGATGTGCTCGGTTTTGAACCCGAAGGTGATGCGGAGGATTATCGGTGAATTATACCACGATTTTTTTTGATGGGTATGGGACGCTTTTTGACAAGGCGTTTGATGCGCTGTACGAGACGTGTCAGATTATTGTCGATGATTTGCAGATCGATATGAGCAAGGAAGCGTTTCTCGATCACTGGGACCGCTACTTTTTTCCTCTGTTGAGAGAGGGGGGTTTTATTTCGTTTTGGGATGCGCATATTATCGGTCTGGAGAAGACGTTTGCGGATTTGCATGTGCGGGCGAATCCCGAGTCTTACATGACAGGTCTTTTTGACGCTTTTGGTCGTGTGCCCTTGTTTTGCGATGTGAAATCTGCTATTGATGCTTTGTCCGATGTAAAAACCGGGGTTATTTCCAATGCGGATCACGGGCATCTCATTTTGGCTCTGGGTAATAATGATTTGAGTTTTCCGGTTGTGATTAGTTCGGAGTCCGCGCGGTGTTATAAGCCGAATCCCGATATTTTCTTTTGTGCTTTTGAGGCTCTTGGTGCCGATCCCGATCAGACTCTGTATGTCGGCGATTCTCAGGAGGACGATATTGTGGGTGCAAGACGAGCGGGCATTTCCATTGCCTGGCTCAACCGGGATGGGGCTGTGCGGCGGGACGATATTCCGGAGCCGGACTATGAGATTAGCAGTTTGTCGGAGTTGTGCGATATTTTGGAGGGGAATAATGCAACCGACTGAAATGGAAGAATATCTTTTTGATTTGCGCGGGTATATTGTGCTGAAAAATGCTGTGGATGCCGAGCATCTCGCGGAGATCAATGCTATTGTGGATACGTATAACGATCTCGAACCCGATGGATGGCGGGGGTGGGTTCATCGGAGCGGGGGCGCACGACATTTGCACAATATTTTTGAAATGGGTGAGCCTTTTGAACGCCTGATTGACCATCCTTCGTGGATTCATCACATGAGACGCTTTGTGGGAGGGACCGATGGTCTTTTTATAGATGAGTCATTTATCGATATTCGGTCTCGGGGCGGTGCTTCGCGCATGCATTCGGGCGCGCATAAGCGGCGTATCCGCACGCAGTTTCGCTTTCATAATAATGAGTTTCGCTGTGGGCAGATCAATATTTTGCTGGCGCTTAATGATATTGGGGACGGCGATGGGGCGACGATGGCGGTTCCCGGTTCGCATAAGTCCAATTTGCTTCATCCCGCGTTTGAGGATCCCAAAGGTACGGGTAGTGGGCGTTCGCTGGACCGCGTTGAGGCTGCTGTTCAGATTCAGCTCGATGCGGGTGATGCTATTTTTTTTGTGGATTGTATGGCGCACGGTTCGTCAGAGCGCACGCGCCCCGGTGAACGTCGCGTTGCTATTATTCGCTATGGCCCGCACTGGGGCAATGACCGATATGGTTATCAGCCTTCGCCCGAGTTGATTGCGCGTTTGACGTCCGAGCGGCGCAAAATTATTCAGCCTCTGCCGCCTAAAATGCCGCCGGGTGTGCAGTGTGTGAGTTATTGAGGAGTTACTTGTGTTATGAAAAAAGGACATGCCCCTCTCGCTCGTTTTACTGTGCTCGATTTGACCCGTGTGCGTGCGGGTCCTACTGCTGTGCGTCAGCTCGCGGATTGGGGGGCGAATATTATTAAGATTGAGCCGCCTGAAGATATTGATGCTGCCAAGAGCATGGGTGGTCCGCGTCACGGGCCGGATTTTCAAAATTTGCACAGGAACAAACGCGGGATGACTTTAAATCTCAAAGCCGATGCGGGGCGGGAGGCGTTTTTCCACATGGTTAAGCGCGCGGATGTGATTGTGGAGAATTTTCGGCCCGATGTGAAAGATCGGCTTGATATTGGGTATGAGAGGTGCAAGAGGGAAAATTCGGGTATTGTGTACGCGAGTATTTCGGGTTTTGGACAGGAGGGACCGTATAGATTGCGACCGGGTTTTGATCAGATTGCACAGGGTATGGGGGGGTTGATGTGGATTACGGGTTTGCCGGGGCAGGGTCCGGTGCGCGTTGGGGTGCCGATTGCAGATCTCGCTTCTGGTTTGTACACTGCTATTGGTATTCTCACTGCGTTACTTCAGCGTGAGGAGACTGGGGAGGGGCAGTGGGTGCATACGTCGTTGCTGGAAGCGCAAATTGCTATGCTGGATTTTCAGGCGGCGCGATGGTTGATTGCGAATGAGGTGCCCGAGCAGGCGGGTAATAACCATCCCACGAGTATTCCGACGGGGGTGTTTCAAACCCGCGATGGGTATATCAATATTGCCTGTAGCGGGGAGCTTATGTGGCAGCGTTTGTGTGATGTGCTGGGTGCTGGGGATTTGCACAGGGATCAGAGGTTCAGCAATGGAGAGGCGCGATTGGCGAATCGGGATGAGCTAAACGAGTGTTTGCAAGAGCATTTTGCAAGGCGAGATAGTGCCCATTGGATTGATGCGCTGAATGCCGCGGGTGTGCCGTGTGGGCCGATTTATCGCATGGATGAGATGTGGTCCGATCCGCAGGTTGCGCATTTGAAGATGTCGCGTTCGGTGAATAATAGTGTTATGGGAGATTACGATGTGGTGAGGAATGCGACTAATTTGAGCAATGCGCCAGATCTGCCCTACAGGGCGTCGCCCGAACGGGGTGAGCATACGGATGAGATTTTGAGGGAGTTTGGGTTTTCGGAAGATGAAATTGCGACTATGAAAGAGGAGAATATCGTTTGATGTTCTCTGTGAGGTATTCAATGACAGATAAAATTATTGTGCAGAAAGATGGCGGCGTTGGGCATATTCGTCTGAATCAGCCGGAGAAACTCAATGCCATTTCTTATGATATGTGGCAGGGTATGGCGCGGGCTATTGACGACTTTGAATCGGATGATGCGGTTCGCGTTATTGTGCTTTCGGGCGAGGGTGGTAGGGCGTTTTCTGCGGGGGCGGATATTTCGCAGTTTGAAGCGCAACGCGGGACGGCAGATACGGTGGAGGTGTATAACGCGACTATGGGGCGCGCTTATGAGAAGCTCGCGCAGGTGCTTAAACCCACAATTGCAAAAATTGCGGGGTATTGTATTGGCGGGGGGCTTGCAACTGCGCTGTGTTGTGATTTGCGGATTGCGTCTGATGATTCGTCTTTTGCCATTCCCGCCGCGAAGCTGGGCCTGGGGTATGGGTACGGTGCGCTCAAACCGCTCGTGGGGCTGGTGGGTCCGGCCAATGCGTGCGAGATTTTGTTTACGGCTCGGCGGTTCAATGCTTCTGAGGCATACCACATGGGTCTGATTAACCGGGTTTTGTCGCGGGATGCGCTGGGTGCTTATGTGGATGATTATGCAGAGACCATTGCGGGCAATGCGCCGCTTACGATTAGCGCGAGTAAGCAGATTATTGCAGAGATTGGCAAGGATGCAGATGAGCGCGATCTCGATTTGTGCCAGCGGGTCACGGATACCTGTTTTGGGAGTGAGGATTACAAAGAGGGCCGCGCGGCATTTATGGAGAAGCGCAAGCCGGATTTTCAGGGGCGATAGTTTATCCCCAGAGTGCTTTTAGCCGCGGGATCAAAATTTCTGTGTCGCGGTCGTGGATTTCGCCTTGCCATATCTGATTTGTTTTTACGGGTGAGCGGTCAAAGGAAGCCTGCATCAGGTCGGGCAGGTCCAGTGTGCGGAAGCGCGTTTTGAAATAGCCGTCTTCTGTGAGCCAGACTTCGCGGAAGCCCAATGGGAAACCGATCAGGCAGGCGGTGTCAACGATGAGGAAGTCGCGATATGTGCGGATGCGGTTGATGTGTCTGTGTCCGGTGAAGATGGCGATGACAGCGGGCAGGTCTTTTACGGTTTCCATGAGTTGTTCGGCGTTGCTGACAATGCCGCCTGGCACAAAGTCGGCTTGTGCTTCGTATTGGGGGAAGACCCAGGGGTGGATGAACAGGATCAGGGCGCAACGGTCGTCGTAGGCTTTTGCGGCGGCTTCGCGCAAGATGCGGTCGTGCGCTTCTGTCCATGTGCCCAAACTGTCTTCCAAAGGGCTGACTGGGTACACGTTGGCGAGTGCCAGGCGCAGGCGCGGCGCGGCTTCGACGATGTCCAGGGTTTCGGGGATTGGAAATTGTCTGGCAAAAGCTTCAAAGCTCCCTTCCTGGGCGTCGCAATCGTGATTGCCCGGGACGTAGTATGTGGGCGCGTGAAGGCCGTCAAATGCGTTTTTGGCTTCGTCTATGGTTTGTAAGTAAATATCAAAGGGCATTTCAAATGACCCACCGCCGCAGACCACATCGCCGCCGTGTACGATGAAGTCCGCTTTGCAGGCGTTGATGGCCGGTACCATTGCCTGGTGTATTTCATGGCTGCGCGTCAGCATTTTGGGCGCGCCAAAGTCGTCTGTGGCAGCGGCATGGTGATGGCTGTCTGTGACAAAGACAAAGTGTGAAGGCATGGGGTCTCCTTGGGGCAGGGGTCTGTCAAATAAGTTTACGTCATGTGTGACTTTAAAATAATGGTCAAAAAAACAAGCAATCAGTGGCCAGCAGTCAGTTATCCATTGTAGGGGCGAGGCATGCCTCGCCCGTCATCGCGGCATGGTTTCCTGCTCGACAGCATGCAGGGACATGGTTGAGCCGCGATCCAGTAATTTTGAGTCATCTGTAATATCAATACAAGGGGTATCCATGGCAAATAGTTCGAGTGCCCGTGCGGATTTTGGTGAACATATCGGTTTTATCTGGTCTATTGCGGAACTTCTGCGGGGTGATTACAGGCAATCAGAGTATGGGAAAGTGGTGCTGCCGTTCACGGTTTTGCGACGGCTCGATTGCGTGTTGGTGCCGACGAAAGACGCTGTGCAGGCGCAGTTGGAAAATTTGCCTGAGAATATTGACGATACGATGCGCGAGACAATGCTCAATATGGCGAGTGGAAACAATTTTCACAATACAAGTCCGTTTACCTTTGAGAAGTTGTTGGACGATCCCGATAATATCGCTGCTAATTTGAACAATATGATTAATGGTTTTTCTTATGATGCGCGTGATATTTTTATTGATCGTTTTAATCTGCCAGAGCAGGTTGCGCGGCTCGACCGGGATAATTTGCTCTATTTGATTGTCAGCCGCTTTGCACAGGCGGATTTGCACCCGGACCGCGTTTCCAATCTGCAGATGGGATATATTTTTGAAGAACTCATCCGGCGGTTTTCCGAGCAGAGCAATGAGACGGCTGGCGAGCATTTTACGCCTCGTGAAGTTATCCGGTTGATGGTTAATCTTCTTTTTTTAGAGGATGAGGCCGCGCTGACCCAACGGGGTATTATTCGCAAGTTGTACGATCCAGCATGTGGTACGGGGGGGATGCTTTCTATTGCTTACTATGCACAGCGAAATTGTCAATTCATTAGTGATAAGGAATATAGATTCTTCTGGCCGACAGTGCTTTGATTGGATAATCGAAAATCTGAAACGCAGGCCTCAGATAGTCGAAGATAACTATAACAGAGTATTCTCCAACTATCAGTCGTATGTTGGTCATTACTTTTGGCATTTGTACAATGTCGTCAATTTTGTTGATCAAAGCGACCAGGAAGTTGAAGCAAAGGAATTCTATACCGATCTCATCCGCGGACAACTGTCAAACAATGAATTGGGTGTTCTCTTTTACCTTGGTCTGAGTGATCGAGGAGCTAAATTCAAGGATTTAGTTGAGAAATATGCCCTTTTTGAGGACATGCCTTCTGATGTGCTTATAGATGAAGAACATCGGAAAATCTACGCTCCAAGTGCTTATGGAGAATCCGATTGAGTGGATGGGTGAGGGTTTTCCCCTGCAATCGAGAGACCTGAAATTCTCAGGATTGTATATTTTAGAAAGGAACGAGCGGATGTTACATGAATTATCCCAATCAGGACTAGTTCATCGCGGCAAAAGAGACTACCCATATCAATCTTACTTGAGATTGTCATTGCGGCATGGTTTTAGCCGCAATCCAGAAGGTTTTGCTGTTCATGTGTATATGGGTTATGACTTACGCCACGACTAGTTTCCTTCCACTTCTTTCACCATCTTCGCCAACGCGGCCTTCTCGCCCTCCGAGAGTTCCTTCACGCCGCGTTGCTCAATGTACTCCTTCACGAACTGCTTTGTCTGGTTGTTGTCCCGGTCATACCTCCTTAAGGGGGGGTATTTAGCCAGCGAGTATTCTAAGCCGATTGGCGGTTCACGCATCATATTGTAACCAAAAGCGTTTGCCCTCTCGATCTATATACCTGTATCGGACATTTTTATGCATTTATAATATTGTTATACTGTCCGATATTGGCTATCTTCTTTGTGCAGAAAAAGGAGCGGCTTTTTGGGCAAATTGGATTGTTTTCAAATGGCAGGAGTGGACCTATGGTTCAATTCCTCGGATCACGAACCGCCTCATTTTCACGCCCGCAAACCGGACAAATGGGAGATTCGCGTCTTTTTTCGTGCGTGTAAACGCAGCAATTTGGTCTTCAATATGAAGTTTCCCCCCTCCGGATCAGGTCCTTCGGGCAAAGAGCGCCGGGAGCTTTTAAATCTGGTGCTTCAACATCGAGGTGCACTTTATGCCGAGTGGGAAGCCAAAGTAGATACAAGGAGCTAAGTATGTCAAAGACTGCTGATATGATCGTCTGGGCTCAAGACCCGTTCAGCGATGACATCATTCCGCGTTCTTTCAGGGTTTTTCGAAAGCCAGACTTGAAAAAGGTAAAATCTCGAGATATTTTCGTATTAACTTCTGTTCCCGACCTTCCTACTGTCACTGAATTTGTGCGTGCTGCCAATCACCGAAACCATCTTCGAACCCTTTTTGTCCGAGAAGACGAAAATGCTCAGTTTTTACCGCAGATGCTTTATGAGGCAAAACTCGGATAAGGATGTGCCAAAGCGCGTGCTCACGGCCTGGAGTCTTGGATGTCCGGATCAGCTAATTGCCACTGCACAGGTCATTGATGATGAGCTTTTTGTCGTGGCCTGTGATCATACCTTGTTCAGAGTTGGGTTTGATGAAATGCCCGCACTCAAGCGTATTCCAGAAGAACAGCGTTCTTCATTTACCCTCTCCAGCGAAGGCAGTTATATCCATTGGCCGGAGGCTGATGTACACATTGATCTGGATGCTGTTCGCTACTTGAAAGATGATGAGTGGCGTGAAAAAAAGGATCGGGAAAGATTGATGTCTGACATTCGGTTCGGAGAGGCGGTTGCCGCATTTCGAAAACAGTGCGGGCTTAAGCAAGCCGATATTCATGGCCTTTCGGAACGCCACAAAGGTGGATACGCTGGGGATTCTGGCAAGAAGTCACGGATTGTCCCTGAAAGCATATCTGGATAAAATTGCTGAAATTCTTTCTGAAGGTGGTGAGGTTATCTCCAGGGTCTCGACCTCGATCCCGCAAGACAACATAGACCTAAGTGGGGGGCAGGTATGATCAAAAACGAGAGAGAATATCGGATCACTAAGGCCCAGATGAGGAAGTTTGAAGGCGCTTTGGTGGAGTTGGCTCAAAATAAAGATAAGAATATTCATCCTCTACTTCAGAATGCTCATCAGGATGCATTGCGAAGTCAATATGAGGAACTCCGTATGCAGTTGGAGGAATACGACGCGCTTGTAGGTTAAAAAGGGTAGTTCCCGAAGTGGCTGAAAAGGAGGGCGTAGAGGCAGATGCTCTTTGGTACCTGTTACGCGTTTGAGGTTGAGTTCTCAATCTCCAGGAGACGTTGTCCTATGAAAACAGACCGATTTCCATCGAAAGTCCCATCCTTCCCAATCGGATCTTATAATCTGCGCGGAATAAAACCCGAGGACGCATGCTCTCTCTACCATTTTATGTCGGATAAAGAGGTAACCCAATTTACAAGCTTACATGCAAAAACGCTTGAAGAGGTCCAATCGTGGATTGAACTTATGATGGAACAGTTTGTGAAGAAACAATCAATTTATTGGGTCATAACACAGGATAATCGTGCCATTGGTCGATGTCACTATATTTATCTCAATTCTATACATTCAAGAGCCGAGATTGGTTACTACCTCGCAAAAGAGTACTGGGGCTGCGGAATTATGACAAATGCTGTCACTGCAATTGTAGAATACGGTTTTGAACACCTCAAATTGAATCGAATCGAAGCAAGGTCGATTTCCAGTAATTATGGCTCCACACGCGTCCTTGAAAAAGTCGGTTTTTCAAAAGAAGGTACACTGAGACAGCATACTTTCAGAGCCGGTGAGTTTTTCGATGTTGAGATGTTTTCGTTTTTAAATGCAGATTGGCAACAATCAAGAAACTCTTTATAGCACATATTACAACTACAAAAGACTGCATCCAGATGGGCACCAAAGAAAAATGGGTTGCGCATAAATTTGCGTAACCCATTTTTTTTAATGGTGGGCGATACTGGACTTGAACCAGTGACCTCTTGCATGTCAAGCAAGCACTCTAACCACCTGAGCTAATCGCCCACTAATTTGAAAGAACGTACGGCCTGGTATGAGCAAAGCTATATGGATACAAAAATGTTGTCAAGCGAATTTTCTGATGGGCGGTCGATTTTTTATTGTGAAGAAGCAGTTAGAAATGCATATCATAGTATTGCAAGATCAGTACATTGCCGATAACTTTGAATTGGTTTTGCTGGTTGGCAAAGGAGATAAAAATGCAATATCGCAATCTTGGGCGTACTGGCATTAAAGTATCTGTTGTCGGTCTGGGAGGACACGAGTTCCATCCTGATTCGCGTGTCGCTGGCTTTGGGGATAACAAGGACCTCGCAGTAACTCCTGGTCACATTTTTCCTGGCTTTGGTGGAGAGAACAGACTGCGGATTGTAGAGACAGCTCTGGAAGCTGGGGTCAACCTCTTCGATCTGACAATCGATTCTGAGAAAGAGGCTATGGGCAGGATTTTGAGAGAGGTGGATGTCAAAGATGAGATCCTTATACAAACCCGGCCAGAGGGCATGGTCTATACCTATGACCCGCACAATCGAAAGATGGCGGACTACAGCCTCTTGAGAGCTGAAGCGATCCGAGCTTTGAAGCTCATACAGCGGGAGGTGATAGACATCTACAACTTTGCCTTCATGGCAGATGCCCTAAAACACGATCCGGACTACCTCGATAAAATTGCGGACAACATCCAGAAGCTCAAGGATGAGGGGCTGATCCGATTTGCTTCGGCAGATACATTTTCAGGTCCGGAGATTTATGCCAAACAGTATGACAAGGGCTGCTTTGATACAACTTTCATAAACTGCAATCCCATCGAAAAGGCCAAATTTGGTGATACCATCGTGAAAGCGGAAAAGCAAGCGTTGGGCATCCTGGGGCGCGTGCTCTTTCAGAAAGCAAAGGTGTTTGTGATCGCAGAAGAAAAAGGCTACGCCAACAGAGCGCGAGTTGCCAGGGCTCTGATCAAGTGGGCAGTCAAGGATAGCGGGGTTCACACCATCCTGTTGGGTGTCTCCTTTCCAGAGCAGTTGACAGAGAACCTGACTGCCCTAAAAGATCTAAATTATGATGAAGATGAGAGCAGGATTATAGAGGCGCTGAGCGAGGGATCTTGATATGCAAATTTCACATGGCGCTCTTGACGGTCATCGCCACCGCACCCTTATTTCAACAGAAGGATCGGCACACGTAAAAGGTGCCCATGGCTTCGGCGGCATCTGGGGTGGCAAGCGCGCCAGCTACCATCACAACCTCCTGGCACACCACTCCAGCCGCAACCCGCGTATCGCAGGTGGTGATTCATCTGTCCAGCTTGTCGATCTGCGAAACAATGTCATCTATAACTGGGGCTATAACTCCTGCTACGGCGGCGAGGGCGATGTTCGCATCAATCTGGTCAATAACGTTTACAAACCCGGCCCTGCAACCCGCGAAAATGTGCGTGCCCGTCTCGCCAACCCCTATGAAGGTGATGACGGTCCCGAAGGGTTGGAGCGTTGGTGGATTGCTGGAAATCTCGTTATGGGTGCTCCGGACGTCACTGCTGACAAGGGTTGACGGATTGTCTGAATATCACGGCTGCGATTTTAGATGTTGCTGGAGCAGAATCTTTGGAAAATAGCGATGGGGTTTCGTTTGCACCTCAGATGTTGGCAGGTCCGGATGCCGATGGCACTCAGTAAATTTGGACTTGACCCATTTGATTGGACAACGTATCTCTTTCAGGGAGATGCTCAGAATAAACTTTCTACACTATCCACTAAAACGAGGGATCCATTCATAAAGTCGGAGCTACTAAAGGGACTCGCTGGTACCCGGAAGACTCTCCATCTGGAATTGCGTCAAAATAAAAAAATAAGCCAAAAAACGCAATCAATTACGCAATTAGACGCAATTAATTTTATAAATATTTGTTTTATATAGATTTAAAAATATAAAATACGGGTATAAAATACGTATAAAAGGGGTATAAAAAACAAAATATATATATACAATAACGTGATGTGTGACTTTAAAAGTAAATGTGCTACTACACC
>JAGWBW010000030.1:0-5033 GCA_021295695.1 Candidatus Latescibacterota bacterium | reverse complement strand
AATGAGATAGCCTGTGCGCTTGGATGTGAGCAAGGGCAGTCTTGCCGAGAGGCGGCTGAAGTTTTGTGTAATGGCATACCATTTGAAGGGGATATACCGGGCTACGAGGAAGCGCGCTCTGTGTTGCAAGAGGTGCCTGTTCTTACGATTGGATGTGATTCTGCATCGCTTGTTAAGCCTGAGGATGCAGGTGCGTTTATTATTACGGGGTCGCACGGTGGGGTGATTGCGGGCAGGCCCGATTATGGTATCGCGGCAGAGGCGAGGGGCGCGGTGTTTAATGATGCGGGGGTCGGTATTGATCGGGCAGGCACTCGGCGTCTTGAGGTTCTGGATCGCGCTGGTATTCCCGCGGGGACAGTGGATGCGATGACCGCTTGTATTGGCGATGCGGTTTCTGCATGGGAAAGCGGTGTTTTGTCGTATGTCAATTTACAGGCGGAGAGATGCGGTGTTAAAGCGGGGATGACGGTTCCGGAGTTTGGGGAAAGGCTTAGTTTGTAATCTGTGGAGTTTCTATGTCTTCAGTCGTACATATGAATGGCGGGCAGGCGCTCGCTGAGATGTTTCGTCTTCACAATTCTGCGCCTATGTTCGGTATGGGGGGGTTCCAACTTTTGCCCTTTTACGATGCGGTGCGCGAATTGGGGCTTTCACATACGTTGATTAATGATGAGCGCTGTGGTATTTTTGCCGCAGATGCCTGGGCGCGCGTCACGGGTCGTCCCGGTATATGCGATGGTACGCTGGGTCCCGGGGCGACGAATCTGGTTACGGGATTGGTGGAGTCTCTGAATGCGGGGGTTCCGCTTATTGTTGTTGTGGGCAATAGCAATCGCGAGCATTCGTGGAAGAATATGACGCAGGAGGCGCGTCAGACGGAGATTCTGGCGCCAGCGGCTAAAGCCCTTATTCGGATCGAGAGCGGCAATCGCATTCCCGAGCTTGTGCGGCGCGCGTACGCTGTTGCCACATCCGGGCGGCCGGGACCTGTTGTGCTGGATGTGCCCGAGGATATTGCACATGGGGAGTATGATTATTCCAGGGCGGATTTTTTTGTGGATCCAGAAACGCTGAGTATTCCCGCACAGCGTTCGCGTCCGGGGCGAGACGCGGTTGCGCGCTCGGCGGAGCGATTGCGCGATGCTCGGCGGCCGATTATTCTCGCTGGTGGCGGTGTCCATCTTTCTGGGGCGTATTGCGAATTGCAGAGTTTTGCCGAGGCGTTTGGTATTCCAGTTGCGCAAACGCTGAGTGGCAAAGGTGCGATTCCCTGTATCCATCCGCTCAGTGTGGGGTTATTCGGACGCTGGTCGCGGATTGCCAATGATTTGATCGAGTCTGCAGATTGTATTCTGTCGGTTGGATGCAAGATGGGCGAGATCGCCACGAAACGCTATGATTTGATTCCGCGCGATGTGCCTTTTATTCATCTCGATATTGTGGCTGAGGAAATTGGGCGCACGACGCCTGCTACTGTTTCCCTTTGGGGCGATGCGGCTGAGGGCTTGCGCGATCTTCAAGCGTGTTTATCCTCTGATCAAGTGGCGATGCACGAGATGCGTGCGGCTTATCTGGACGAGATCTCAGAACGGATGGCTGCCTGGCGAGCCGAGGCAGAGCCGCGTTATGCTTCTGAGGAGAGACCCGTCAATATGGCGCGGCTGGTGCGCGAGTTGCAAAATGTGATGCCCGAAGATGGCATTCTGGTTGTGGATGGTGGGTTTGCCGCGCATTGGACTGGCTTGCTCTACGATTCAACCCGGTCTGGTCGTACGTATATTGCCAATCGCGGTTTTGCTTCTATCGGTTACGGGCTGCCGGGTACGATGGGCGCGCAACTCGCAGCGGGGGATTCTCCTGTTGTTGGTCTGACGGGAGATGCGGGGTTTAATATGGTGCTGGGCGAACTGGAGACAGCCCGGCGCCTTGAGCTTGGCTTTACGCTCGCTATTGTGAATAATGCGGCTTCGGGTTATGTCAAAGCGCTCCAGCACAATATGTATGAGGGGCGCTATCAGTCGAGTGATTTGAGCGAGACGGATTATGCCGATACAGCCCGCGCGCTCGGTTGTCAGGGTATTCGCGTGGATGATCCCGAGGCGTTGCGAGACGCTTTTGCCGAGGGTATTGCCAATCGCAATATCCCTACGATTATCGATGTTATTGTTACGAGAGATCCATCAAAAATGTTGCCGGGCGTTGATAGTCGAACAGCGCCGGTTAAAAAGGGCGATAGGCCTGCATAGTGGAGAATATGGTATGGCTCTTACACAAGAGAAACAACGAGAGATGCTGCGGATTATGCAAACGATCCGGCGCTTTGAAGAGCGCGCGTCTGATGATTATCGCGCAGGGGATATTTACGGCGTGGTCCATTGTTATATCGGCGAGGAGGCCGTTGCCACAGGTGTATGTGCTGCGCTCAATCCGGACGATCAGATTATCAGTACGCACCGGGGGCACGGGCATTGTATTGCCAAGGGTGCGGATTTGAAGCGGATGATGGCTGAGCTTTATGGGAGGGAGACGGGATATTGTAAGGGCAAAGGGGGGTCGATGCATATTGCCGATTTTAGCATTGGGATGTTGGGTGCAAATGGTATTGTTGCAGGTGGCATACCCATTGTTACGGGTGCTGGTCTGGCCGCGCAGCTCGAGGGCAAGGGGCGCGTTGCGGTCTCGTTTTTTGGCGATGGGGCGTCAAATGCAGGTCCGTTTCACGAGTCGATCAATATTGCTGCGGCGTGGAAGCTGCCCATGATTTATGTTTGCGAAAATAATCTCTATGCGGCGAGTACTTCGGCAGCGGGCACGCTGGCGCATAGAGATGTTGCCGCGCGTGCTGCGGGATACGATATTCCGGGCGTGGTTGTCGATGGGAATGATGTGACGGCGGTTTATGATGCGACGCAGGAGGCTGTTGCTCGCGCGCGCAATGGCGAGGGTCCTTCGTTGATTGAGTGCAAGACTTATCGTTGGCGGGGGCATACGGAGAGGGTTGGTGGGGCTGATCCAAGACCGCAGAGCGAGATCCGCGCATGGCAGGAGAGAGATCCGATTGAGCGGTTTGTCGCGGGTCTGATGGATCAGGGTTGTATTACCCAGGAGACGTGGCAAGAGATGGATCGAGAAATTCTCGCGGAGATTGAAGAGTCGGTGCAATTTGCCAAAGAGAGTCCATTTCCAGATTTAGAAGCCGCTGTCGAAGATGTATTTGCCGAGTGATTTCGAGGATAATACGATGCGGAAAATATCTTATGCACAGGCCGGGATGGAAGCCCTTGTAGAAGAAATGAGGCGCGATCCCACGACGTTTCATTTGTCAACCGATGCGCCCGATGCGCTCGTTGAGGAGTTTGGGTCTGAGCGCGTGCGTGCCACGCCTATTGCCGAAGGCGCGCTTACCGGTATTGCTGTTGGTGCTGCGGGGTCTGGCTTTCGGCCGATTATCAACTGGAGTATGGTTACGTTTTCTTTTGTGGCGATGGACCAGATTGTGAATCAGGCAGCTAAAATTCACTATATGTTCGGGGGGCAGGTGAAATTTCCGATTACTTTCCGCACGTCGGTCGGTGGTGGCAGGCGGGTTGCGGCGCAGCATTCGCAGAGTCCGTATTCGATGTTTATGAATCTGGCAGGGTTAAAGATGATATTGCCTTCAACGCCTTATGATATGAAGGGGCTTCTGAAAACTGTTATTCGGGATGATAATCCGATTATTTCTTTTGAGTCCAATCGCCTTATGGGTTTTGAGGGCGAGGTTCCCGAAGAGCCTTATGCCTTGCCGCTGGGCAAAGCGGATATCAAACGCGAGGGTGCAGATGTCACTGTTGTCGCACTGGCCTGGTTGGTACACGAAGCGCTGGCGGCTGCGGAGGTGCTGGACAAGGAGGGGGTTTCTGTCGAGGTGCTGGATCCGCGTACGTTGGTTCCGCTCGATTGCGATGCGATTCGCGCTTCTGTGCAAAAGACCGGGCGGCTGGTTATTGCCGACGAGGCGGGTCCCACAGCGGGTGCCTCAGCCGAAATTGCCGCTGTGGCGACCGAAGATGCGGAGACTTTTGGAAAGATGAAAGCGCCCGTCAAACGCGTCTGCGCCCTCCATGTGCCCATCCCGTACACGCCCCAGTTGGAAGATCACGTTTTTCCAGATCGGGATAATATTATTGCAGGTGTTAGAGAAGTGATGGATGTCGGGTAGGAAGCGGTGTTTATAAAAATAAAACAGGCTTGTGATAAATTCCCACAAGCCTGTTTTTTAATGAGCGTCTCTTAAAACAGTGGCGGGCGTGGACTGATAAATCAGTCGGATGGTGTAGGGATTACGACGCGCTCAACTCGAATTTCGTCGGCCTTCTGCAGGGCTTGGGCCACGCCGCACGCGAAGCATGGCGTAAGCCCACGCACAACGCCAGTAATCCAGTCTATCGAAAAAACATATCAACAAATTTTTTTAAAATAGTACTTATCTTCTTTCAAAACAAAAATATCACATACTTTTTATCCTGCTCTGGATAAACGAGATTCGACAAGTTACAGTCGATCTTTGTGACCATCTTTGGCAGCGCCGATCTATCCGTACCCCACCAGATTGGGACCAATTGGATATCTGATTTTGTTTGCTATAGGACAAAAAGCATAATTATGCATATAAGCATTTGTTTTCTCATGGTTTTTTAATTTTTATTACCTGTTAATAGCATTAATAGCGTTTAATAACTTTTAGAGCAGGTTATCCATTGTGGCTTCACCATATTATTCTTCAAAGGTCGTAAGTTTTTGCTGCAAATGAACAGTGCTTACGGCCTTTTGTTTTTTGGGATGTAGTGCATCAGAAAAAAGTTGTCCATATCGCTACATGTTAGCTTGTTACTCTGTGTGTATCTGTGTCCATCCCTGTTTACACCCGCTGGGACAGGTCTGTGGTTGCATTTACTCATTTCTTAAGAGGTGTAGTTTGGCGCAAAATCCAAAATTTTCAGTGATTATCCCAACATATAATCGCGCAAATTATGTTGCGGAGGCTGTTG
>JAGWBW010000029.1 GCA_021295695.1 Candidatus Latescibacterota bacterium | reverse complement strand
CTGGCATCGGGCAGATCGACGGCAAAATTGGCGACTTTGGACACGACGAGGATCTTAATTTTGCCCTTTCGAAATGCTTCGTAGAGGAGGTCGCGGTCTTCAGTGGGAGTTTTGCCCATAATCAACGGGGCGTCGAGTTCTCGTGCCATATATTCGACCTGGCGGATGTATTGCCCAATGACGAGGATTTGTTCCCCTTCGTGTTTTTTGATCAGATGTTTGACCAGGTGGATTTTGCTGGCATTTTCCGATGCAATGCGGAATTTGGCGCGTCTATCTGCTATGGCATAGCTGAGCCGCTTGCCCTGTGGCAATGGCAGGCGAATTTCACAGCATTCAGCAGTTGCTATCCAGCCGCTGGATTCAAGCTCCCGCCAGGGCACGTCGTAGCGTTTTGGTCCGATGAGTGAAAAGACATCGGTTTCGAGACCATCTTCGCGCACAAGGGTAGCTGTGAGACCCAGACGACGTCGGGATTGCAATTCGGCGGTAAAGCGAAATACGGGCGCGGGAAGCAGGTGAACTTCGTCGTAAATAATGAGGCCCCAATTGCCCTGATTAAAAATACCGAAGTGGGGAAAGTCTTCTTCCCGGCTTCTGCGATAGGTCAAGATATTGTATGTGGCAATGGTAATGGGCCGAATTTCTTTGCGCTCGCCGGAATATTCGCCAATCTGGTCGTCGGTGAGGCTCGTTTTGTCGATGAGTTCTGCTTTCCACTGGCGCGATGCCGTGATATTGGTGGTCAGGATCAAGGTTTCGCACTGCAGGGTCTTCATCGCGGCCATGCCTACAATGGTTTTGCCCGCGCCACATGGCAAAACTACCGTGCCGCTTCCGCCATCGGGACCTCCGCCCGCGTGGAATATATCGACAGCCTCTCGCTGATAATCGCGCAATGCAAAGGGATTTCCCGATAGGGCAGTCTGGCGATGTCGAAAATTGAGCGTTCTGCCTTTGAGATATCCCGCGCGATCTTTGACCGGGAATCCGATGCGTGTAAGAGCCTGTTTGAGGTGCCCTCGATAGAGGGGTAAAACGCTGATGCGGTGGGCGTCGAGTCGCTTTTCAATATAGGGCTGGACGGTTTTTTGGCGACAGATTTCAAGGATGATCAGTGGGTCTTCAGAAGACAAGATGAGCGCGTCGTCTTCTTTGTCGAGATAGACTTTGCCATAGCGGCTCATGGCCTCGCGGATTTCAACGCCCACATTTTGTGGGATGTCGTATTTGCCGTAGGTTTCGAGGGTGGTGATGATTTCTTCGGTGGTGATGCCGGCTGCGGCTGCATTCCAGAGCGAGAGGGGATTGACGCGGTATGTGTGTATGTGCTCGGGGCTTTTTTCTAACTCGGCAAAGCGCACGAGCCGATCTCGCGCCGCTTCGTATTTGGGCGAATTGACTTCGACGAGAACCGTGAGGTCGCTCTGGATGATGAGGGGATTTTCTGGGTTATAAGTCATATTTTTTATACGCGCTCTACCGTCACGTAATACGCACCGGCGAGGCGATTGCCTTTCGCGTCTATCCACCACGTTTGCAAAGTCGCGGGACCACTCGACAAATCCACTGTAAATGTTATGGATGGGTCATCTGGACGCACATCCATTTCATGTTCAGAGCCGCCGATCTGCATCCACGCCCGATCTACGGGGAGTGCTTTTCCAGCCATTAATGTGCCGTCAACACCTTCCATCACGGGAGCCGGTGCTGTAATTGCGAGATTCGATTCCCGGGGCCAACGCCGCAAGGTGATGTCGTATTTTCCGGATTGTGCAACCGCAAGTTGCCAGATACCGCTGTCCATCACACATCCGCGCACACCCCCGGGATTATCGCAATAGACACCCATCCAATCGCAACTGGACAATCGCGTGGAACTTTCCTCTTCTGTCCCAATGGAAATGGGGAAGTATATATCGAGATTTTTTCCGAGCGCATCCCACCACGCATCGTAATGTGTCTGCATCTTTTGAACGACATTGGGGTGTTGGTCGGCGATGTTGTGTTCTTGGCCCGGATCGCTGTCGAGGTGATACAGTTCGGTATAATCTACGAGACGCCATCGTTTCCACAAAACTGCGGCATTGCCCTTGCGCGTGGTTCGATTCCCCTTTGGAACATTGTGACCGTATTGTACGACGAGCATCCGATCTTCCAATTCTTCTCGTTCGCGCAAGAGGCCGGTTAGAGAAACGCCATCATACGCAGTGTCCTGGGGTTCGTCGAGACCGCAAAGGGAGATCAGGGTCGGCAACACATCTGTACCGTGCGTGGGATCGGATATATCGCGGGGGGTACCCAACTGTCCTTCGGGCCAACGAATAAAAAACGGAACGCGGTGCCCCCCCTCATATAGCGTGGTCTTTTTACCCCGCATACCAGCGTTGTACACCGTCTCTCCGTTTGCCGTCCCATTATCGGTCATAAAAATCAAAATGGTATTGTCGCACAGTCCGGTTTTGCGGAGAAAGGCGTCGAGTTTGCCCATGTTTTCGTCAATATTGGCTATCATTCCGTAAAAACTGGCGACATTATATGCGACATGCTCGAGATAGGGCTGGCGGTATTTGTCGGGGACCCACAGCGGGGTATGGGGTGCGTTGGTGGCGATGTACGCAAAAAATGGCGCATCGCTCTGTTCTTCAATCCAGTCCATGGCCTCGTCAAACCACACATCTGTGCAATACCCTTCAAAAGCCTCAATTGTTCCATTGTGTCGATAGTGGTCGTCAAAATAATCATTCCCAAAATAATCCGCAGCGGATGTAATTCCCCAGGCAGGATGGTGAATCGTTTCGTGAAAACCCCGATCCTGTGGGCGATAGGGATAATTGTCGCCGAGGTGCCATTTGCCAAAATGCCCCGTGCGATAGCCATTCATGGCGAAAATATCCGCCATGGTCGGCAATTCGGGATTTATCAATGACCGCCCCATGCACACAAATGTGGCGCCATTGCGAAGCGCGTCCTGGCCTGTCAACAATTCGCCGCGCGTTGGCGTACACATGGGTGCGACGTGGAAATCTGTGAACCGAATGCTCTCGTCGTGTAACGCGTCCAAATTTGGCGTTTTAATGATCGGATTGCCGTGGCAAGTGAGATCGCCATAGCCCTGGTCATCGGTGAGAACAAAAATCACATTGGGTTTGTTCATATCCTCTCCAGAAATATCATTTGTCTTGAAAAAACGCGCGGTTGATGGTAAAAGATTTGGCGACGAGATCTATCCGTCTCAAGATGGGAGCCTTTTTTTTGTTGGGAGCGTAGAGCCCTATATCGAGAAAAAAAAGTCGATTGAGATCTACATCGACAAAAGCATAGCTTTTGAAGGGACCGCCTTTCCACTCGGCTTCGTTTTCCCAAAGGCCCTGAAGTACCACGGCGAGTTTGCCCGCAAATTCGACCTGCCGAACAGTAACTTCGCCCAGGACAATGCGGTCGCCGCCAAACCACCGCCCCATGATGTCGTCGCGCTTTTGAATAACCCAGTCTTCGGTGAGTTGATCGGGGTGTACATCGTCTTCCCAATAGACGGAAAGCCAGCGGTTGGGGTTGTCTCTGGCTAGCACGATAAAGTTGGGATAGGTTTCGAGGATGCGATAGCCAAAGGGCACACGCACATTCCAACCATAGGTCTCGGCGAGTTCCTGGGTAACATCTTTGCGTTCGCCAAAACTGTAAACATTTTCTCGCACACTGTGATCAACGGCATCTTCCAGGATGCTATACAAGCGATCAGATTCCATAAAGAGGTTTTCAACGGTTGTCTCCATATCTTTTCCCGATACGATATAAAGGGTTTGATCTTTGGCCCACACGTCTTTTTTCCAGGTTACACCTGCGCGACCGTCCAAAATGGTTTGTTGCACTTCGGGGCTGAGTATTTCTTTGACGAATTGCGCGGTGGGGTGATTGGCATTGAGGGGTGCGATAACCATGAGGCTTTTGCGCTGGTCGTGTTTGTGTGCCTTGAGGAAATTGACATCGCCTTGTGCAATTTCATAAACGCGTTCGGCCTGGGGCGTATAGATAACGGTTTCAAAAATTTCGCGGAGGGGGTCTTCCAGGGTTTGCCAATCGGTGGAATCGGCCAGTACGATAATTTTTCGAGCAGGACCGAGGGATTCGGGCAGGTGGTCGCCACATCCGATACACAAAAACAAAAAAAGTAGAAAAAGGCGCATAATAATATCGTGAAAAGGTGGTTGGGTATAACAAAAAATAAAGATAACAGGATTTGGAAACAGAAACAATGTTCAAGTTTACGAAATATAGTGCCGTGGAAGACGCGCGCCCAGCAGAGAAACAACTTCGTGTGAAATGCAATTTCCCCATTGGGCGAGGTCGTCCACGGTGATTTTGCAGCTCCCCTGTTGTCCGAGGAGGACGACTTCTTCGCCGACGAAAACGGGTGGTATATCAGTGACATCGACCATGATGACGTCCATGCAGATTGCACCGACAACCGGACAGGGTTTTCCGCAGATGAGGACGTGGGATTTATTGGACATCTGACGGTTGTAGCCATCGGCATACCCCAGGGGCGCAAGGGCGATGCGAGATGGGCGCGTGAGTGTGTATGTGCCGCCGTAACTGAGGGTTTGACCGGTAGAAAAATTTCGCACTTGCGCGATCCGCGCTTTGATGGATAGCGCGGGAGAAAGTGGGAGCGTGCCTGCACCTTGCGTGGGGGGAATGCCATAGGTGAGCAATCCCACGCGCACGAGATCAAAGTGCGATTCGGGCATGTGGACGGTCATGACGCTGTTGGCGGCGTGACGCCAGGAGACCGAAATGTCTGTGAGTTTGGACAGGCATGAGGCAAATGTTTTTATTTGATGGCGTGCCTTGTCCATGTCTTCTGCGTCTTCCCAGGCCACATGTGTTGCGATACCTTCGAGAAATAAGTAGGGATTTTCGGCGATTTTTTTTACAAAGGCGGGAATCTCATCGGATAATAGGCCAAGGCGCCCCATGCCGGTATCGACTTTGAGATGTATGCGGGCGCGTGTACTGTGGCGTTTGGCCGCGGCTTCTATCGGTGGTATCGCGGCGGGATGACCGATGGTTTGAGACAGGTTGTGGGCAACAAGGCTGTCGGCTTGTTTGGGCATGGTGGGGATAAGTACGACAACCGGTGCTGTGATGCCCGCATTGCGAAGGGCAACGCCTTCTTGCAGCAGGGCAACGCCGAGTGCAGCCGCGCCGCCTTTTATGGCTGCTTTAGCAGCGGGTATGAGGCCATGTCCGTAGGCATTGGCTTTGACAATGGCCATGACCTGCGTTGTTGGCGAGACGAAATGACGGACTGCGGAAATATTGTTCGCAATGGCCGATAGATTTACTTCGAGCCATGCGGGTCGATCGGGTTGGGGCATTTAGTAGAGTACCTCAAAGCGCGATCCCAGATCGGGATATTTGGTGACTTCGATACGTACGGGAAATGCCTGTTTGAGCGATTCGATGTGGGTAATAATCAAAATTTTTTCAAAATCCCCACTGATGGCCTGTATGGCTTCCACAAGGTGGTCGAGTCCTTCGGCATCCTGGGTGCCAAAGCCCTCGTCAATGACCAGGGTTCGCAGGCGCGTGCCCGTGCGGCGGGCAAGGAGTTTGGACAGGGCAATGCGGATAGAAAAGTCAATGCGAAAAGCTTCTCCGCCCGAATAGAGTTCGTAGCTGCGTTCGCCGAGCTCGTCGCTAATTTTAATGTCGAGGGTTTCGCGCGTTCCCCCGGTTTTGAGGTCTCGCAGAGATTCCAGGGCGATTTGGGTGCGGTTGTCTGTCAGGCGCGCGAGAATGCGATTGGCTTCTTCTTCGATTTCTGGAATGGCCTGTTCAATGATGAGCGCCTGAATACCGTCTTTGCCAAATGCTGTGGTCAGTTCGCGGTAGATGCGGATATCGCGCTCGCAGGATTTGATTTTTTCCTCGACAGCGTCTTGTTCTGTGCTGAGTGCATCGCAGTGTTCAATTTGGGATTGCAGGGCGGCATTTTGCTGGAGCAGGTCGTCGCGCTGGGCGCGTATCTGTGCAATATTTTTTTCCAGAGTATTGGCTTCTTCAAGGGTTGATTCGGCGCTATTGATGGCTGCGGCGATTTCTGTCAGGCGTTGCCGCGCTTGCTCGTTGCGCTCTGTGAGTTCCGAGAGGCGTTTTTTTGCGGTTTTGAGTTGCGTTTGTGCATTTTCGAGGTCGCGTTCGGCTACTTGAAGGCGTTCGTATTGTGTGGGAGCATTTTGCAGGGCGGCGAGTTGCTGGGAGATGCGCTGGTGGTGTTCGGCATTGTAATTCAGGGCGTGGATGCGCTGGCGCACCTGTTCGCGTTCTGCCCGTTCATTGGGCGCGTATTTGGCTTCGGCCAGCCATTGTTGTGCAAGGTCGCGTTTTTCTTGAAATTCGGGCAATTCCACAAGGATTTTTTCTTTTCGTTCTTCGGCGAGTTGGAGTTGGGCATTTTGTGCCTCAACAGAGTCGAGTGCTTTGAGTTTTTCGCGCAGGGTGCGGTGTTCGGCCGGGTTATAGCTCAGGTTTTCAAGCGCACTGTGGGCCTGGGATAGGGCGCGCGCATCAGGGCTGTTTTGGGTTTGTTCGCGCAATTGGATTTTTAGGGCGCTGATTTCAGCCGACAATGAGTCGCGGGTTTGCACGGCATTTTCGGCTTCTTTTACTGCGGCTTCGGATTCGGCGAGGTGTTGGGCTATGCCCTCGCGCTGTGCGAGTCGATTTTTAATTTCTTGATAGCGATGTCTGTGCTGTTCGCGTTCTGCTTCGGCTTTTTGAATATCCGATTCCAATTTTGCAGTCTGTGTCTGTTGTTCTCGCAATTGATTTGAGAGTTTTGTCGATACTTCTTCGCGGTGGGTTTGGTCGAGTTCGCTGCCGCACAGGGGACACGAAGCATCCTGAACATTTTGCAAAATTTGCTGCTGTTGGGCGATGTCTTCACGGGTTTGGCGCAGGGCGTTGAGGCGTTCTCCGGCATTTTCGATCTGAATTTTGAGGGCACTGCCTTTGTTGCGAATCCCATTGCGTTCTGCTTCGAGGGATTGAATTTCTTCGGCTTGTACGCGGAGAGATTGCCGGGTTTCTCTGCGCGATTCAATGTCGGATACCAGTACGTCGGTCTGCTGCAGTTGATGTGTGCGGGTGTTGATATCTACTTTTATATTTTCAACAGCACTATCTATTTGTCGCTCGAGATCTCGAATATTGCGCTCAACGCGCTCTCGGTTTTCGCGTATGTCTTCCCATTCGCGGTCCTGGTGCCTGGCTTTGTGCAATGCTTCGACCTGAATTTGAATGGTTTGGCGGTCGGATAGAAGTGTTTCTGTTTCTCGCAATGCGCGTTCTGCATCTCCAATGCGTATTTGCCATTCGCCGAGACGGCGTTCCACTTCGTGACGGTGTTCGGCGATTTTTTGATCGAGTTCTCCTGCGCGTTTTTCAAGCGGTCTTAGAGCGTGTAGTTTTTTTTGCAGGTCTGCATCTTCTTTTTGAAGTGTCCGGTATTTTTCAGCGGCGTTTGTGATTTCGGCGCTTCTGTCGAGGATTTCGCGATAGGCCGACACGTCTTGCCGCGCTTTTTCACATGTGGTTTGTTGTTCCCGCAGGTCCGATTCGATGCGCGATACGTCCTTTTGAAGGGCCTCGCTCTCGGCTTCATGGCGTTCGCGTTGGGTGCGTATTTTCCTCAGTGCTTCGCGGCGATTCTCCGCGCTTTCCAATTCGCTATTGCAGGCATGGAGTTGGGTGTTGACGCTATCGCGCTGTGCTACAAATTCATCGCGTTTTTCTATTGTTTGCGCGATATCATCCCTTTTTGCGCGAGCGGTTGCAAGTTCTATATCTCTCTTGCGCGCGTGTTCTCGCGCAAGAGAAGACAGGTCATCGTAATGAGATAAGCCGAGAATGTCTGAGAGGAGGGCTTTGCGCTGGCTCGCTTTGCAGCGCGTAAATTCGTCTGCGCGACCCTGAAGCAGAAAGGCCGAGTTGATAAAGGTCTCATAAGTCATTCGCAACAGGGTATCGATGCTGGCCTGTGTTTGGCGTATGGCACTTTCTTCCGAGAGGGTTTTGTATGCGTTCGTTTCTGAGGCGTAAATTTGGAATTCGAGACGAGTGGTCGCGCTTTTGCCTGTTTTGCGAAAGCTACGGCTGATGCGATAGCGGTCATTTTCGAGGAAAAATTCAAAATCGACCCGCATTTCGGTGGTGCCAATTCGCAACAGGCCGTCGTTGGGACGACGATCACTACCGGATTTGCGGGCTTCTCCCCACAGTGCCCAGGTGATGGCATCGAGCAAGGCAGATTTGCCGTGCCCATTGCGACCGGATATGCAGGCGACGTGAAAGCCCGAAAAGTCGAGAGGGGGCACATTTTCGCCGTAGCTGAGAAAATTCTGTAGGGAAAGGCTTATGGGAATCATTCGCCACCTCTGAGTTCGGCTTCGAGTCGCGCGCCGTAATTCTGAAGGTCTTTTTCGATATCTTTGAGGTCAGGGTGATTTTGTAAGTATGCGTGGAGCGCGTCTTTTATGCCCATATCTTCTGAAATGCTGGATCTGCGCTGCTGTTTTTGGACTCTGGGCTTGGGCGCAATGCTGGCGATCATGAACGCATCTTCGAGCGCGTTTTTGACGGCTTTGAGGTCAACGGTATCTGTGCGGTCGCTGGGCAAATCGTAGATGATGCGCACAATGGCATCGGTCAGGGTGTGTTTGTCGATGGCTTCGAGTATGGCTGTTGTGGGGTCCTGGTCTGGGGCGATATCAACCGATACTGTGCAAAAGGGTCGGGCTGGCGTATTTACAAATTTGTAAGATGTCTTCCTGCCGGTCTCCTGAGTCTCTATTGTGACCATGACCACGCCTTTGGTTTCTCGCTCTTCGCCAAAATCAATGCGTTCAATGCTGCCGGAATACACGACAGGGGGTTGGGCATTGGGGTTGAGGTCCTGAAATTTGTGGATGTGGCCCAGGGCGACATAGTCAAAGGCGGGGTTGGCGAGTGTACTGGTGAGAAAAACGGGGTCGCGCCCAATTATTGCGGTTTGTTCAGAGCCGGATAAGGTGGCGTCGGCAGCGGCGAGATGGCCCACGAGAACGGAGGGGATAGCGGGGTTGACCTGTGCGGACAGACGATCAATCAGGAGGGTTCCCATATCTTGAAGTTTTTCGACGACTTCTTCTTGCGATAGGTTGTGATAGGGCCCCTGGGTCAACAGGCGGCTGCGGTGCAGCCAGGGCAAGCAGGCAACCTGAATGGGACCAGATTTTGTGTCAATGGGTATGAGGCGGTCTTCAGTGGCAATGTGGACGCCTTTTGTGCCCAGTGTGCCAAAGATGTCAACAGATGAGGCTTTGCCATAAGATACGGGGCTGTCGTGGTTACCCGTGATCATGACGATGGGAATATCGCGGGCACTGAGCATGTGAATGAGGGATGCGAATTCGCGCTGGTGCGTGGGGGTAGGGTCGCATGAGCGATAGGCGTCACCGGCGAAGATGACGAGATCGACCTCTTCTTTCAGTGCTTCTTCAAACGCAAACCGAAGGCTTTTAATAAAGTCTTGCAAGCGCGTGTGAAGGCCCGTAGCCGAATCGAGGCGGCCGTAGTTTTCAACGCCAATATGGGTGTCGGCAACGTGTAGAAATTTGATGGACATGGCAGATAGGTTATTATGGGGAGAGGATAGAGGAAATTTAAAGAAGAAATAAGAACGTGGAAAGAGCAAAGTTGCACAGCACACGCTTACGGTCGTACCTCTGGCGTGAGTTTTACTTTAATCTGCAGAGTTGTGACATCTGTGAAGTGAATCGCCAGTTTTCTGCGGCCTGTGTTATCGGCTTGTTTGGGATTGGGGGAGGTGGGCAAAGGGGTTGCGTCGAGAACTGTGAATACGGCTTCTGGTGGCGATAAAATTTCCGCTTTGAGATGTTTGTCTCTGCGCGTTAAAAGGGCGGTTTGACCGTCGATTTTGACACTGGCTCCCGTGTGCATAAACCACCAGAGTTCAGACGGTGATTTGGCTTCAATGTCGTCGATAATCACGACATGATTTTGGTCAATTACCTCAAAGGTCCGCTGTGCGCGTGTTGTATTATCGGCATAAACGTCGGTGAGGTCGATAATAGCCGTCGTACGGTTGGCCTCGGATTTGAAGGAGGTGATGGGGCATTGGGCTTTGGGATTCTGATCCGGGCCATTGCCGGGGTTGAAGACGAGGGTGTTGTGCCCTTCGGCGCGTATGCGATAAAATTCCCACCGTTGGCGTTTGTTGCGGTGTCTTTGATAGGTTTCGCGTTCTGTGCCCGAGTCGATAGCCCATCGCTCGCCAAGTGCTTCGAGGATGAACGTGCCTTGATCCAGGTGTCGGTGCATGCCCAGATTGTAATTGCCGCCAGCCTGAATGCCCAGGACCAGCGCATTGGGGTCGGTCCACGATGTGCGGAATGTGGCGACATCGGCTTTGCGAAAGTGTTTGTTGAGGGGCAGGGTGTTGGGATCAAAGTCTTTTGCGCGGTCATCGAACCACAGCAAGTCGAGCACAGTTCCCCTGCCGTGTTGTCTGAGCGTATCGTAGCGAAACCAACTGTAGTGTTGTATGCCGTATTGCTTGCCCATCCAGAAGTGCATGGGGGAACTCACGCGCCGCAACCCGCAATCGGCAAAGTCAAAACTGTAGCGGTCTGCCCCCGAAATGTAAATCTGATAATCCCCGCTTTCTTTGAACCCGGGTATATCTGTGAGATCAAAATCCGTGCCGAGTGCGCTGAACAGGCTGGATAAAAAGAGCACGTTGTAACGCGTACCGTAATCCCAATAGGTGACGCCTTCGATACCCGCGCCATCGGGTGCGTAAAAATTCATCGATAGGGGAATGCCTTTGATGCCTTCGTGGAGAATTTCATTGGCGAGTTCTGGTTTTTCATCGGCTATGGCGAGCGCGCCCATACCAAGCCCACCATTGCAAACCTGGTTCCAGTTGTTATGACTGCGCGCCCACCAGGCTTTTTCACGATAGCCTTTTAAGCCGGGTTTGAGACCCTTTTCGACGATGGCACTGCGAAGGATGCTACGCTGATCTTCTGTCCAATGGTCATACAACCAGTCGTATCCAACGGCAAAGGCATAGGTCATTTCTGCGGTGTCGAGAAAGTGATCGGGATTCCAGTCTTTGAATTGCGCTGCGGCTTCGAGTTCGGCCCAGGCGCGATCTAAATAGGATTTTCCACCTTCCATGAGATAGAGAAAGGCGAGTTGGCGCACGCGCTCTTTCACGCGGCGGCTGGTGGAGAGCAACCGCCTTCCGTCAGGGATGCTGTATTCCGATGGTTTTTGCGTGAGTATTTTCCGGGTTTCTCGCTTAACTCGACGATAGATTTTGGCGGCGACCGTATCTCGATCAATTTGCTTTTTAATGCGTGCGAGGGTGTTTGCATCCATCATCAGACGCGGGTGGTTGGGTTTTAAGGTCATGAGAATTTGATCTCTATCCGGGGGGGTGAATGTTTCTGCGGGTGTTTGGATACTCAGCATAAGGATGATTATTGCAGCGATGGATTTCATGATGTCTTTTCTTTTTAACAACAACGAGTTCGCCCAGCCTTACCGAGCGAACTCGTTTGGTTATGATCTGAGATTTTCACAGGTATCTCATTTGTCTTTGTCCATGGACTCCATGGCGTCCATATTTACCTTAACGCCTTTTTTCTTTAAGGTGGCAACATGTGTGTTCATTGACATGTCATTCAGAGCGTTGCGCCTGATGTTCAGTGTTGCCAGATTGGCCAGTCCGGCGGCCGGCGCTATATCCATGACTTTGTTGTTGTTCAGCCCCAGGGTCTTCAACTCAGCCATGCCCGACACTGCCGAAATATCCGCGACTTTGTTGCTGGAGAGATTCAGGTTTCTCATTTTGGTCGCCCCAGAAAGTGCCGAAATATCCGCGACGTTGCGGTTTGCACTGAGATTCAGCGTTCTCAGGTTGGTTAATTTAGCAAGTGCCGAGATGTCGGATACATTATTGCGAGTAAGATTCAGCGTTCTCAGTTTTTTTAGACCGGAAAGTGCCGAAAGGTCTGAGACAGCGTTGCTATTGACGATCTTTTTGTCCACACGCGTAGCACCGAGGTTCAGTACTGTCAAATTTTTTGCGTGCTCGAGTCCGCTCAAATCGCTGATGTTTGCATTTGGAGCAACCAGACGGCGCAATTTTGCCATGTCAGCCGTGGTGATCACCGCATCGCTCGCCCTGTTCAGGGAATCCGCAATAATCGCTCGCAGATTGGCGTCGGCGATCATGACTGTTTTTGGCTCCATTTTTTTAGCAGCGCTTTCGCTTTTTTGCTCGCTCTTCAGGTGGTGGCCCGCGTCACTCGCGCTATAGCTGCATGCAATGAGAAGTGCGAGGATCAGGGGGAGATGTCGATACTTCATGGTTTTTCCTCCAGATGGGGGTGAATGAGGCACGCAAAGTGCCTGCACTAAACGGATGAGATATTGAGCACAGGTGACATAACAACTTACGAGAGAATTCCTCCTTTCTGTTGTGGTGCGTGTTCTTGTGTGCTCTAATCTGAGTTATGATAATATAAAAGCGGTTGATTGGTCAATAAAAATAATATGTAAGGGGGAGAGAGAGGGAGGGAGCTAACGTTTGAGGTCGAGTTGCGCTGACCACGAGGAGGTGCGGTGGTGGCTGTAGCGCGCCGACAGGCGGAAATGCCTGGTTCCCCAGGTGAGGCGCAGGCCGCGATTGGTGCCGTCTCCTGAGAGGGTGAGCAGGCGTATGCCACCCCAGACATCGGGTTCAACGTCGTAGATACGCGCGTTGTAGGATGAGATTTTGTGGTGGGTTGCCCAAAGCGCGAGGGAGAAGCCCGTTGATTTGCCCAGTTGAAGGCGAAGTCCGGCGGCGTTTCCCGATGTACCGGCATGCGCGCGCTGGAGCCAGGCGGTCATGGCGCGGGAGGGGCGTTTATAGGTGAGCGCGAGGCGAAGGCTCTGGCGGGGCACGCGATTTGTAGCGCTTCTGGTATCGGCGGTTAAGCGTGCAGAAAATCCTCTGCTGAAGCGGTGAGTAAAATTGAGCCGCAGGCGACTGCCTCGTTCTGGCAGTGCGCTTTTCTCTGGAGCGAGATGACCGTGACGGTCGAGGGAGACATCGAGGCGTTTGCGTTTTGATATGCGCCAGGTCAGGCCAAAGAATGCGCCCCATTCGTTGTTGGGGGGAGAGCCATAAGCGGCATAAGGTGCGCCGTGTAAGCTGTGGAAATTGGCGCCATAGTATCTGCCAATGAGGTGGAGACGCAGGAGGGGCGTGCCGGCGACGAGGCCGGTTATGAAAGCTTTCGGGGCGATTTCGCCAAACAAGGCGATATGATCGGCGCGGTAGAAAGCGTTGAGGCTGAATAACAGGCCTGCCCGAGCTGTGCGCGGCACTGCAGATTTACCGACTGTGTCAGATGAGACGGGTGAGAAGGCCGTGTTGAGAATTGCTAATCCAATGTGTTTTTGCGAGGACCCAATGGCTATGTTCGCGCCTGTGAGGTGTTCGCGAAGCGCGTTTTTGCGCGCTTGTGAGGTTTCGGTGTGGTGAAGGCCGCTGGTGTAGATGCGCGTGTCAGATCCAAAGGTCGCATCCCATGTCATTCGGCCATACATCAGGCTCCAGAACAGATGAGTGTATGAGCCGCTCAGATAAATGCCGCGCAGAGCTCCGTGTTCTATGCTGGTGCGGTTGCCCAATTGCGTGGCAGTGCGGGCGCGTGCATAGCTCAAGCCGGTCGCGCTGCGGGTGCGGCGCGAAAAGAGCAATCCCTGTCCCCATTCTGGGCGCACATCTCCCAGGATGATGTTGACGCGAGAAAGGGGCAGGGCAATATATCCGGTGACGTGATCGGTAAGGGTCGGTTCTTCCGGGTCGCGTTCGGTGAGAAAAAAGGCAGAGAGGCGTGCGGGCGAAGCGATTTCGAGTCGTTGGTAGAAACGCATGTCGCCAAAGCTATTGGCGCGTTTGGATGGGCGTGTGACGCGGGATGTGTATTGCAAATGCCATGGGCGCGGAGGTGCGATGGACAGATAGGGCGCGATGAGGTCGATATGTTCTTCCGATAGCCCCTGCACCTGGGCGAGTTCTGCAAGGGCGCGATAGGGGCGATGAGCGATGATTCGTCGGGCGAGTTCTGGGGTGAGACCGGGCAGAATGAGCAGATCTTTCGCACTTGCGCGATTGAGTTCGAGGCTTATGCCTTCGAGGTCGCGCAATAAGTCATTATATGCTTCGGCTTCGCTTTCGGTGTAGATGGCGGGCGGTTGCGCGAATAGGAGCGCGGGAAGGCACAGAGTGAACACAATGTGCCATGCGAGAGCGCGAATGTGAAAGATGTGTTCTGGCATTGGGCGCGTTTGCGGTGTAAAGGTCTGTATTTACAGTAAGTTGCTTTATTACTGCAATAGACCTTATGCAAACGGTGTGCCAGAAGAAGTAAGAAGGGTGAAGTAAGAAGTTAGAAGGCCCCACGCCACCACCTCAGGGTGGGTGCTTTTTCACACTTCACACTTCTTACTTTTGATACAGTTCTATTCTGCGATTTCTGATGGTGAGCAGATACATCCCTGAATTTTCCCTATGGCCTTTGCCAAAGGATATTTGGCCGGTTGCACCGGGTATGTTGGTAAGGGTTTCAAGACGGTCTCGCAGGAGGTCTCGGGTGGTGCCGCCCGCGTTTATGCCGTGCAGAATAGATAGCATAGCATCGTATCCGAGGGCGGCAACGATATTCTGTTCTTTGCCAAAGCGCGAGCGATAGGCGTTGACGAAATTTTGCACGGATTCGAGGCCGCTCTGGTCGTAATATTTTGCGACAAAAACAGCACCATCGACATAATTGCCTCCGTCGCGAGCCACTTGATCGTGGTTCCAGCCATCGCTGCCGAGTACCTGGGAAGAGACGAGGGCGGAATGAAATTGGGGGGCAATGAGTAAGATGTCTTCAGCTCCACCGGCAATGAGGATGCCGTCCAGGGCTTCGACAACTTCGAGTTGCACGGTGTCGGGGTCAACTATGACGGGTGGAGGAGGGGCAACGCGTATGTTTCCGAGGATTAAGGAGTCAATTTCCGAAGCGAGATCGTCGGGTGCTTGAAGTGCCAGTCCCGCGCTGCGGATGCGTTCAAATTGGCGGCGATAATCCGTGGTGCCCGGTTCATACCATTCTTGAATGAGCACTTCGGCACCGAGGTCTTCGGCTCTGGTGGCAAATTCGCGGGCGATGCTCCGGCCATAATCATCTCGAGATGCGAGCGAGGCCAGCGTTCGCAAGCCCTGTTTATTCACGGCGTGTTCTGCGATATGCCTGCCCTGCGCGCCCGGTGTTGCGTTGACTTGAAAAACATAGGGACTGAGGGATGCAATGCCATCGTCTGAGGCTGTTGGAGCCACCAGGGGCACTTTTTTGGCACTGAGCATGGTTGCGATAGGCGTGGTTTCCGCGCTTGTGAGCGCGCCGATGATGGCGAGTACTTCGCGTTCTTCAACAAGGTGCTGTGCCGCGCGTGCTGCGCGAATGGGGTCGCCTTCGGAGTCTTCAAATATCAGTTCGACCTGATCGTGAGATGTGAGTAGATTGCGGTCTCTCGCAAGTGTGATGCCGTTGCGGAGATCTTCGCCGCTTGGGGTGCCCAATGGAGCAATGACGCCAATTTTATAGCGCGCATTTTTGGGTTCTGGAGCGGGTTGGGGCGATGGCGCAGCGCGCATGAGGATTTGGCGCGCGTGTGCGGCAAATTGTCCGTTTGGATGGTGATCGAGAAAGAAGGACAGGTATTTGTTGCCCATTTTGAGGTCGCCGAATTTTATGTGCCAGTGCGCTTTGCCAAAGGCAATGGCTTCGTCGATAGTGGCGCGATTAAAGTCGGTTTTCAAATTTTCGACCTCAGCATTGGTCAAGTTTTCGCTGCCAGATAATTGGCCCAGGCGGTCGGCTGCACGCGCTTTGGTGCGTATGTCGGCGCGACTGGTGATTACGCGCGCATATTGTGTGGCAGCATTGTAGATCTGGTGCTGGTGAAAATAACAGTCGCCAATGATCAGGTCGGTTTCGGAGATGTATCGGCTGCGTGGGTAGTGGTGTTGAAGCGCGATGGCCTCGTCCAGAGCCAGATCGTACGCTTTCAATTTGTAGTGCGATTTTACCAGCATGAATCGCGCGGCAGAGGTGCGCTGGTTGGGGGGGTGTTGTCCGATAAGTTCGATAAACCCATTCCGGGCGTCTGATAATTTGTCCTGGTTATAATGTGCCAGTGCGCGTTGGAAAAGGGTTTCCGCTTTCTGACTGAAGATCTCACCCGATATTTGGGCAGAGAAGAGCAGGATAAGAAGGGGTATAGATAATTTTTTCATTGAACAAAGTTGATAAAATCTTCTGGGTGTAGTTTTTGGAGTCGCTGTTGAAGGAGTTCGGGGGGATGGTTTTTGGATAGTTCGGCGCTTTTTTGCACCACTTTTTCGTCAATGTAGATTGGCGCGTCAAATTTGAGTGCCATCAAGATCGCGTCGCTGGGGCGCGCGTCGAGTTCCAAAGGGGTTACTGGGGAGGTAAGATGCAATTGCGCGCGATAGATGTGGTCTATGATGTCTGTGATGAGTGCGTGCTGAACGCTGGCTTGCAGGTTTTTAATGACTGTTCTGATCAAATCGTGTGCAAATGGACGCGGTGGTTTGTAGTCATCGCCAGAGATATGAAGGGCAAGCGAGAACATTTCACCCATTTGAATCCATATTGGCACGCGTTGGTCGCCGTCTTTCTCCTTTAGCATAACAACTGGTTCTTCGAATTGGCGGTCGATAAATATGCCTTCGATTTGGGCTTCATAGACCATGGACGCGACCTCTGTGAGTTTTACCAAATATAAAGGAGGGCAATAGAAGGGTCAAGCGGTCAGTTCTTAGACTTAGTCCAAAACGAGTGAGACGGCGAGCCAGCCGCCTACGGGAATGATGTTGGAGATGAGTTTGGGGTGGTTGGCAACGCGGCGGTTGTAATCCTGTATGCCTCGGCGACCATCGCCTTCGGGTAGTGCGCGGTGTGCATGTCCGTGTCCATTGGCGTTGTCGGCAATGATGAGGCCGCCCGGGCGCGTGTTTTCAAGGGCAAAGTCGAGGTATTTGGGATAGCTTTCTTTGTCTGCGTCGATGAAGATGAGGTCAAAAGGACCGTCCTGCGCCGCGTTTTTCATGAGTTCTGCGCCGTCGCCCAGGCGCACATCTGTTTGGTCTGATAGTCCGGCTTTTTCGTAGTTGCGCCGCGTAACATCGGCGTGTTTGGGTTCTATTTCGAGGGTGATGAATTGTCCGTCTTCGGGCAGTGCGCGGGCGAGCCAGATCCCTGAATAGCCAGCGAGCGCGCCAAATTCGAGAATTTTTTTTGCGCCGATTGTTTTGGCGAGCAAATACAGGGTTTGTCCAGCTTCGGGGCTAACGGAGATTCGCGGAATACCCTGTTCGACGGCTGCGGGCATGATGTTTTTGAGCAAATCGTCTTCACGGGCGAATACTTCCCGTTTGTATGTGTCGAGATCGGGATAGGTTTGTTGCATTGGTTGGCCTTTCACTTTTCGCGTTTTTAGAATGTGATTCTTCTGCCTTCTTTTGCCGATTGATATGCGCCGAGGATCATTTCGACGGAGACGCGACCCTCTTCGGGAGAGACGCGCTCGTCGCTCAGGCCGCGAATGTAGTTGATAAAGGGACGGGGTATGCCGGCGATGCGCTCACCCTGCCCCTGGGGTATGTCCATTTTAAGTTCGGTCCAGCGATTGTCACCGCGACGGATGTATTTGAGTGGGACGGCATCTTCTCGTCGCGGTGCAGAGGTAGAAGGCGCATCGCCGTAGTCCTGGATGATGGTTCCCTCATCGCCGTAGATTTCAGTGGTGTTGACGCCTGCGGCAGTGGTGGAGCCGTTGAATAATATGCCCATCATGCCGGTTTCAAAGCGGAAGATGGAGACACCGTTATCGTCGGGCGCAGCATCTGTCACGATGTTGTCGATTTCGGCCATTACTGAGACGGGACGACCAAAGATCCAGTAGAACCAGTCGGCGGGATGGATGGCGTCGTCGAAGTACATTCCGATATTGGCAACGGGATCGAGGTGCCATCTGGACGCGCCAGTGACAAAGTGGGGATTGAGCAGTACCGGGATACAATGTCTTCGGCGCACGACCGCGATATTCCCGACTATGCCTGTGTCAACGAGTTCTTTAATTTTGCGGTTGACGGGGTCCTGCCGCATCTGAAAGGCCATGCTAAATTTGACGCCGGATTTATTTACGGCTTCGATGATACGATCACAGTCTTCAAGGGTGGTGGCCATGGGTTTTTGGAGCAGGATATTTTTGCCTGCCTGAGCGGCCACTATTGCGTATTCTGCGTGGCGATTGGTCTCTATGCCGATCATGACGGTGTCGATGTTTGGGTCGCCGAGTACGGCATCTGCTGACGTGCGAAATTCCATGCCGAATTTGTCGGCGTTTTCGCGCCCGCGGTCTTTGTTGTCGTCCCAGGTGGCGATGAGTTCGACATCGTCATAATGCTGCATTTGACCGCAATATGTGTTGATGTGTCCGTGTGCGTGGCTGATTACGCCAACTCTGACTTTGTCCATAAATGCCCCTATTTTACATAAACAACGGTTTCGGTGTCGAGCGATTCAATTGCTGCGGCAATGACTTTTTGCGCGGCAAGGCCGTCTTCGCCTGAGCCATCGATGTCTTCGGGTGCAATCCCGTCTTTGACCTCGCGGAGAAATGTGCCGATGCGGTCGCGAAAGGTGTCGATAAAGTCTCCAAATCCTCCAAAAGCAGGGTCTGTGTACACGGTTTTTTCGAGGTTCCCCGCCGGGTAAAGGGTGAGTTCGTGCCACATATCTTCAAGGACGAAGCGACCGCCTGTTCCGCCGACTTCACAGCGTTCCATGGGGTGTCCGCGCGCGATGTCGTAACTGCCCGTGAGTGAGCCGACTACGCCATTTTTAAAACGCATGTTGAATTGTGCAGTGGACCATATTTTACGCCCCGGTGCTTTGGTGGCGAAACATTGAACCGCTTCTATGTCGCCACAGAAATAGCGCATAACGTCAATGGTGTGTGGGTGGAGTGCTTTGAGATGATAATATGGCGAACTCTCCGCCGGGTTCATGATCCACATCGACATATTGATAAAGAGCAGGTGACCCAGCCGACCTTCATTTACCCATTTTTTTGCAAGGCGAGCAGCAGGAGTAAAGCGGTGGTTGAGGTCAATACCGTAGCAGACGCCCATTTCTTTGGCTTTGGCGACCATTTCTTCACCGTGTAAAATATTATTTGAGATGGGTTTTTCCCCCAAAACGTGACAGCCGGCTTCGAGGGCTTGCATAGTGGGTGCGTAGTGATCGCTGCTGTATTCATACCCGCCCGTGGCTACGCTTACCACATCTGGTTTGCGGTCTTCGAGCATTTTCTGAACATTGTAAAAAGCGGTAACGCCCAGGTGCTGTGCAGTGGCATTTGCGCGGGTTTCGTCAATGTCGCATACGCCTACAAGCTCGGACAATGGGTTTTCAACATAAATGTCAGCGTGCCGGTTGCCAATTGGTCCCAGCCCGATGACGCATACACGTAGCATAAAGAACTCCGTATTTGGGATTTTTAAAACAGCTTCTCAATCGTCCAGTGTTTGACGGCGACGGCGGCGAGCCAGTTCGCGCAGGTCGTCAACTCGGTCGGATTCATCGACGATTTCAGAGCCGAGAATTTCTTCGAGTACGTCTTCGAGTGTCAGTACACCTGCAAGCCCTCCGTATTCATCGATGACGGTAAAGAGGTGTTGGCGGCGATCGAGGAACATTTGTAAGATACGGTCGAGGCTATGCGATTCGGCGACAAAATGCACGGGGTGCATGAGGTCTGATAATTTGCTGTGGCCGCGGTCATCTGTGAGTGCTGCCATGATGTCGCGCCGCAAAACAATGCCGACAATGTCTTCAAAATCTTTCTCGTAAACGGGAATACGGCTGTAAGACCATATTCCGCGCTGGTTGCGGGCTTCTTCAACGGTGAGGTCATCTTTGAGTGAAAAAACAACAGTTCGGGGGGTCATGACTTCATGGGCGGTTTTGGATTTGAGGGAGAGTATGTTTTGTATCACGCGTGCTTCTGTGGGGTCCAATGCGCCGCTGCGCCTTCCCAGACGCGCGAGTGAAATGAATTCTTCATCGGAAATATCCTGTTCTGTCTGTTCTTTGGCAATCAGGCGCGTGGCCAGGCGCGATAATACAATAAATGGTGCGAATATCCAGACCAATAACTGGAGGGGGCGGGCGATGATGCTCGCCAACGGGCGTGCGTAAACAACGCCGATTGTTTTGGGCAGGAGTTCGGATAAGAATAAGATGGCGAAGGTCATTACGATGGAAAAGGCTATGCCCGCAAAGGATTCGCCAGAATTTTTTTCTCCCATAACTGCGGTGGCAAAAAGAAATCCCGCGAGGCTGACGCCGCCGGTATTTGATATGGTGTTCAATGATAAAATAGCGGAAATTGGGCGGTCAACGGTTTGGCGCAGGCGCCGCAGGATAAAACCAGAGGTTTTGTTTTCTCTCGCGAGGGTTTCAATATGGCTGATGGGTATAGAATAGAGTACGGCTTCGAAGAGCGAGCACATGGCAGAGGTGAGAATAACAGCAGCGACAACAATAATAAGCTCGATCATAGGATTTGGTCTCCTTGTGCAGTTTGGCAAGACTGGGAGGGTTTCATCTTTTATTTAAGCATAAATTATTTTTCGTCAAGATGTTTGCGATGTGGGGTACAGCTTCGGTAGAGGTTCGATTTCTGGTTCGCAGTAAGGTATTTTCCCTTGCCAAGTGTGTTTGAATCCGCTAAATTACGGCGTCCTGTTTTCCGAGATTTTATGGGGTTTATCATTTTTACAAAATGCTATGAAGCGCGAAAGAATACATTATAACACGGTGCGCGAAGTTTGTTTTGCACCGGAAGACCTCGCTCGTCTTTCCGACAATTTGCAGGAAAACGGCGCGCCATGTCATATTAGCCACTTAATGCCCGGCGAGGCAGATCCCGTGCGTTTGGCTCAGGTCAAAGACGTTATCGAAACGGTGCTGACCGGGCGCAAGTACGAGGTTTTGTTGCTGCGTTCGCAGGGCAAGACTTTTACAGAAATCGCGCTGCTTTTGGAGATTTCAAAAAGTGCGGTGCAAAGTCACTACCGTCTCGCCATACGGCGGGTGCAACGCGCTCTGGGTATAGAATCCGGGCAAAAGGTCAAACCTCCATCACCATCGATGTATTCCACGGTCTAATTTTCCTCTGTTTGTTTTGTCAATCAGGTTCCGCTTTGCGCGACCTGTTTTTTTTTGCTCCAAACCTCCAGTCTTTCGCCTTTTTCTTGTCTTTACCTTATTCCTGTGTATCTTTTGTGGTCATCGAAGTTGTAAATCGCGTTTCAATTTCACCTTTGAAAGGAGTTTTCCATGGCTGTGTTTCTTCATACGTGATCACTTTGGTTTTGTGCTAAAGAGCCGCTCGGAAAAGTCGCCTGCGGGCAATCAGATCTGTCATCTGGAATTGCCTGGCAATGAGCATACGCTGGAATTGACGTATTCCGATGATTACGAGTTGAATGTGCCAGAAGATTTAATGCATTTTGCGATCGGCGTGCCCGATTTGATTGCATTTTGCGATGAGTTGGAAAAAAACGGACTCGAAATTTGGCCCGGCGATTGGCGAGAGACATTCCCTACGGGGCGCAAAATGGCGTTTGTCGATGATCCCGATGGGTATGAAATTGAGTTGTTGGAACGATAAAAATTAAGGGATCGCCTGACTGAAATAAGGCGGTCCCTCAAGTTATTTTACGTCATG
>JAGWBW010000190.1 GCA_021295695.1 Candidatus Latescibacterota bacterium | reverse complement strand
ACCTGCCCCACAAAACTCTCGGAATCAATGCGAAACCGACTCAAATCCAGCGTTGCAAGTGGATTTTGCACAGAACGCCGTTCACTGTTCATCGTGCCTCCTTTCCCATGCCCCGCGAATGACGGACCGCATCAAATCGGCATCCGCATCGAAAAGTGCATCCAGAACACCTCCGACAACGGGATCCTCTATTATCGTACTCGGCATTTCACCCACAGCAGCACCTTCGGAAAAGAGTTGGTGCCGGTAAACCTGCGCGCCCGCAGCCCCCACGATATCATTCATCCGCATATCCTTCACATAAGGAATCAGAGCCTCTTCGAGTAACCCGGGATCCACACTGTTCAGCAACTCGGCACACTTATTCGCATCCCCCAGCGTAGATAGTGCCCTGAGCCATTCAAACGATACCTTTGACCTGGCACCGGCACTGTCCATTGGCTCCAAAGTATCTTCCACAGTGCGTCGAAAAGTGCCCGGCGTCATTGCACGTACCAAATGCGTGTTAAAACCCTCCCGCTCCGGGTCATAATCAATCAGCCCCGTCAACATCTCTGTGGGCAAATGCGCCACCACATCTGTCGAATAACCCGGATTGCCATCTTCATCCATACCCGTTATAGAAAGCACAGTCTCTGGATCTTCATCCAAAACAACGAGCGCGGCCTGCGCTTCAACCGTCAGAGTCTGCACCAGTGCCCTGGCATCTTCTTTTTTCCCTTCGCGAAGCAAGTCGCGTATCTGGCTGCTCTGCTCGGCCAATTCCATAAATCCAGTTGACCACGCACCGATTACCAACCGGTCTTCACGAACCTCGATAGGCTTCACTTCGGGTTCTTCTACCTCGGTACTCATCAAATGAGATTTGAGACGAATCTTCCCCCTTTCTACTTTGTCCTTACACGTCACGCACAGGCGCGTATAAGGAACGGCCTTGAGGCGTTCTTCTGAAATAATCGCCTCGCACATGACACACCTCACCCCCGTCCCGCCATCGAGCGGCTGTTGTGCCATATTGCCCTCCATTGGGGTTTTGAAAATCCTCCGCACACATTGCGGAGACGACAGAACCATAGCGCAGATAAATTTAATCGAATAGATACCAAATGTCAACTTTTAACTTACTGTTTATCAAAGATTTACAAACTTGACAAACAAAGCTAAGTTTGTTATATTATTACCATCGCCGAAGAGATCACATCCGATATCTTCGGCATTTTTTATTCTACCGCATAAAACAAAGGCCCGATTCAACAATCCCAATCGAGCCTTTTATTTTTTAACAAAGATAGCATCCTGTTGCCTACCGAAACAACATACTGATATCCAGTGCCTTCACCGAATGTGTAAGCGCCCCCACTGAAATAAGATCCACACCCGTTTCGGCAATTGCCCGCACGCTGTCTAAGGACACATTGCCCGAGGCTTCTAATTCTGGCTTTTTGCCTTTTAATTTTCGCACCTTTTCCACAGCTTCGCGCATCTCATCCAGACTCATATTGTCTAACATCACGCGATCCGCACCCAAAACGAGAACCTCATCGAGTTCCGACAGCGTTTCTACCTCCACCTCCACGGGCACTTCTCGACCTTCAAAATCCATCCCTTTCCACACCGAAAGCAGTGCTGGCCCAATGCCGTCCGCTGCCTCAATGTGATTCTCCTTCATCAGCACCATATCGAACAACCCCACCCGATGATTCACACCACCACCCGCAACAACGGCATATTTATCCAATAATCGCAATCCCGGCACGGTCTTGCGCGTATCCAGAATCCGCGTCTGTGTCCCCTGTACCGCCTCTACAAACTGTGCCGTCATCGTCGCAATACCCGACATACGCTGCAAAAAATTCAACGCAACGCGCTCACCTGTCAACAGCCCACGCGCGGGACCAGAAACCTCAGCCAAAATATCACCATCTGCAACGCGCGCTCCATCTTTCACCTGAGCCTCAAATACAATCGCTTCTTCTACCGTTTCAAACACCCATTGCGCCACATCCAATCCCGCAATCACGCCATCTGCTCTCGCAATAAGTTTCGCTTTCGCCTGCTTCGTCAACGGCACGGTCCATTTTGTAGTAATATCCCCATCCCTAACATCTTCTACTATTGCCAGCTCAATCACTGGCATGATATCTTTTTTATTTAACATCTTAAAAATCCTCTGGTATTTCAAACACCACTCCATCCCTCTTTTTATCGTAAAAAATGACCTTGATATCTATAGATTCCGCTAAATTTTGGGAGCGATAGGTACTGGGCTTAATAGAATACGCTTCCTTTCCCACAAAACCATCTATGCCCTGGGATTCTTCGTAAGGTTCTGCCAAACGATAATCACAGCCTTTCATCTCAGCTAATTTTTTCAGAATCGCCTCCTGGAATCTGAGCCCAGTGAAGGTCTTGACAAGAACCAGATCCTCTACCCACGACCTCACCAAATCCCGGTCAATTTTGGGAAACACCACGCTGAAATTCTCTATCATTGAAATTATTTTATCTGTCGCATTATCTATCGCATCGGGATATTGCTCTTGATACCACATAACCCATTCTTCAAAAGTTTGTCCTGGAAATTCCTGAATCAGATCGCTCATTTGCCCGACAACTTTTGGCCGAGTACCCTGTGAATTTTGATTTGCGAGATTCATCAATTGGGTCGTGTACTTTGGAAATTCGCGGGCAGGTGCGCTCACGTATTCTTGAATCTCAGCATTTTTCAATTTAATTTCCATCCATAATCCTTTGTGTGATATGGGATCATTACCTATTTAGCAGATCGAGTTGCGTTTCACTTTTGTCCAGAGGTTCTATGGTCATTTTGTTCCTACTCTGGTCATATATACTCTGAGGTCTCTCGGAATACGCGATTTCAAAAATATTGTCATCAGACTCTCTTACCTCATTTAAGCCATTCAACAAAATGGACTGTTCCTGGCTCGTCACCACGGGACACTCATAATACCTGTTCGTATATTTCAACGGTCCCGACTTCTGGATTCGATCTTCTACAAACGCAAAATGTCTCATCAACCTATCGCGCAGATAATCATTTGAAAAATTGACAATCTGTTGCGCCATCGGGCAAATCGCACTGTGAAAACTTTTGTCGATTTCAACGCCAATACTATTGCGCCCAGATGTCATCGCAGCAGCAATTGTGGTTCCCATACCCAAAAATGGATCGAGAATCACATCGCCTTTCACAGAGTACATATTGATTAAGCGATAGGCCAAATCGTAGGGAAATGTAGCACTCCTCAACCGCGACAACTCATCGGAAAGCCTCTGCCCTGTACCTTTAATATCCATCCAAACATCCGAATACCAGATATTCCTCTCCTCCCAGAACAAAGCACTCTCGCGTCTGTTCTGTTTTTCACATTCCGTCTTAAACTCCCTTTTAGAACCCTTTCGCAAAATCAAAATATACTCGTGTTCCAGAGTCACATAAGCGCCAGCGGGCAACATCCCTGAACCCATAAATTTATTGGGAGCATTGGTTTGTTTTCGCCAGAGAATATCGGGAAGAGCTGAAAATCCGATATCTAAGAGATAATTCAATATCCTCGCGTGATTTGGATACAAACAAAAATCACCATTTACCTTCCGCGTCGCATCGCCAATATTGATACAGGCAAATCGACCATCTTTTAAGACCCTGAACACTTCATCCCATACAGAATCGAGAATCTCGTGCATCAACTCATGAGCCAGCTTGCCATCTCCGGCTTTTAATGCCTTCTCGATCTCCACATTCTGGCTGCCAAATATATCATCCCACATGCCAATCATGGGATACGGCGGCGATGTCACCACCAGATCGACACTCTCTGAGGGGATTTCCTTTAAATCTCTCGCATCCCGATAAAATATTTGATGGGTTGTTTGCATAGCCCCTCTAAGCCACCTCAGCCTTTAATCGTGCAATCTCATCGCGATATTGCGCTGCCTTCTCAAACTCCAAATTCTCAGCCGCTTCACCCATCTTGCGCGTCAACTCTTCAATTATATCCAACTGATTGGCTCCCTCCAGATACTCTGCTGATTCTTCGGCGACCATTGGCAGATCTTCGGCCTTCTCATCAGCCACAGCCGTCGTTTGGAGAATCTCTTCCCTGGTCTTGTAAAGCGTCTCCGGCGTAATACCGTGTATAATATTATACTCCTCCTGCAATGCCCGACGGCGATTCGTCTCATCAATTGCGCGCTGCATTGAATTTGTCACCCGATCCGCATACATAATAACCGTACCTCTGGCATTGCGCGCGGCTCGCCCAGCCGTCTGAATCAACGACCGCTCCGACCGCAAAAACCCTTCCTTATCCGCATCCAGAATAGCAACCAGCGACACCTCTGGCAGATCCAACCCCTCGCGCAACAAGTTCACACCCACGAGCACATCGAACTCACCCAAACGCAAATCCCTTATAATCGCCACGCGCTCGAGTGAATCGACATCCGAATGCATATAGCGCGCCTTGATACCCAACTCGCGCATATATTCCGACAAATCCTCTGCCATGCGCTTGGTCAGCGTTGTCACCAGCACGCGATCACCGTTTTCTACTCTTACCCGCGCCTCTTCGATAAGATCATCAACCTGCCCGCGCACAGGCCGCACCATCATCTCGGGATCGAGCAACCCCGTCGGACGAATCACCTGCTCTACCACCACGCCCTGACACTGTTCCAACTCGTAATCAGCAGGTGTCGCCGACATAAAAACGATCTGCTTTGCCTTCTTTTCAAACTCCTCAAAATACAACGGACGATTGTCCA
>JAGWBW010000028.1 GCA_021295695.1 Candidatus Latescibacterota bacterium | reverse complement strand
ATTGAGTTGTTGGAACGATAAAAATTAAGGGATCGCCTGACTGAAATAAGGCGGTCCCTCAAGTTATTTTACGTCATGTGTGACTTTGAAATAATGGTGAAGAAAACAAGCAATCAGTGGTCAGCAGTCAGAAAAACAAGGATTTTAGATCTGTCATTGCGGCAGGGTGTTAGCCGCAATCCAGTGGTTTTGACTTTCTTATATCTATTTATCGGTATTACTATATGGCGGTTTTGAAGTCACACATCACGTTTATTTTATTGGTTGTTGCCAGGTTTTATTTTTGAAGGGGATACAGGATGCGGTGGGATAGATATCAATCAGTCGGATGGTGTAGTGATTACAACGCGATCAACCTGAATCTCATCGGCCTTCTGCATGGCCTGTGCCAAGTCGTAGGCCGCCTGCATTCGGTACCAGGTGATTGCGCCTCCGCCGAAGGCTTTGTCCAGGCGAATCGCCATCTCAGGCGAGATGCCTGCCCGGCCATCTACGATATCCGATAGTCCCTTGTGATCAACGCCGAGTTTTTGCGCGGCTACAGTCACACTCAGCCCGAGTGGCTCCAGGCAATCGTAACGTACTGACAGCCCCGGATGGGGTGGATTCTTCATCGGCATTTTTTCTCCTTAGAAACTGTTTTAAAACTCATTTTGCCCCTTCTCAGCTATGCGTTATTGTCCTGTCATTCTGAGCGGAGCGCAGCGGAGTCGAAGATGCTTCGGCTACGCTCAGCATGACAAAACGCCTGACATGCGTAACATCAGGTATTAATTTTAAAACAGCTTCTTAGTGGTAATCAATTAGGTCCACGTTACAAGCATTCTCTCCTTCAAAATATAACCTATCTTCTTCCAGAATCAAAATATCACATACTTGATCTTTGCAAGGAATTTGGATATTATGCTTTGGGCTGTTCTTCTAAAACTTTTCCAATCTAATGATGGCAAAATACACTTACGCTATCTTCTATTCAGCCGAAAAAAACAAATCGGAAATGTTTGGATAGCTTGATTGATCAGGGAGAATACTATGGTAACGGTCACTTTTGAACTACCAGAAGATGTGCTTTCATCGGTGCGGAAAGGCCCCGATCATTTTACCCAGGAATTGCGTTTGGCTGCCGCTGTGAAATGGTACGAAATGGGAGAGGTTTCCCAAAGTCGGGCGGCTGAGATTGCGGGGCTATCCCGCAGTGAGTTCATTGAGGCATTAGGCCGGTTTGAGGTTTCAGTATTCCAATACAGCGTGGACGAAATAGCAGAGGAAGTAAACCGTGAGTGAGGGGTGGGTACTCAATGCCTCGCCGATCATTACCCTTGCAAAAACTGGTCATCTGGACCTGATTGTAAGAGTGGCACCCGATATAGGTATTCCACAGGCAGTTTTTGGAGAAATCACGGCGGGTCCAGAGGATGATCCTGGGCGTCTTGCCTTGGAAAGTGGATGGGGCAAAAGATTGGGTAGATCTCGTATCCATCCCGAAGTCTTGGGCTGGAGTCTGGGGGCAGGGGAGACCGAGGTGCTTTCCGTCGCTTTGGAAAAAGCTGGCTGGACGGCTATTGTAGATGACGCCACTGCTCGGACCTGTGCCCGCTCATTAGGTGTCCCCGTCATCGGGACATTAGGGGTTGTACTTCGTGCGAAAAGACAGGGACTGGTTACATCAGCATCTAAAATTATCCGAGAGTTGCGTTATGCAGGTCTATATCTCGACGATCAATTCGTCCGAGCCGTGCTAAAGCAGGTCGTTGGAGAAGATTGGTAATAAGTAGCATAGGGAAGTAAGAGGAGTGAGCCGTGCAGCACCGTCATTTAAACCATCAACGTTTTACTCTCGCCGCTATAGACGATGTGATTCGTCGTGGTCGCTGGGACGATTGGGCTGAGTTGCGTCGTGCAGCTCTTGAAGACCGCACCTTGTTCGACAAGATCGAGCACGTTTGTGCCCATTGCATCGCTGACCCATATGCTCAGCGTCATCATTTTTGGATGAACTATGTCAAAAAACACCGCGATACTTCCTGAATGCTTGTTCGATTATATCTGCGAACAGAATGACTCGGTTCAGGAGTGATGCTACCCAATTTAACTGTGCGTCCAGGGCGAGTTTCTGATAGAAATGCGCTTAATGAATTAGTAAAACTGATTGGACCACAATGCATTACGGAGTTGTCCGGTGAGGGTACGTCCATAGATGTGGAGCAGACACTTGTGGCTGTGCAGGGCGATTGTGTGATTGGGTTTGTGGCGTGGTTGCAGGATGAGATGCAGGCTGTGATTGTGGGGCTGGGGGTGCGTGATACGCATCGGCGCTTTGGCGTGGCAACGCAGTTGGTCAACGCGCTGACAGAGCATTTTCGGGAGGCAGGGGTGCGGTTGTTGGAGGTGGTTGTGCCCGGCGATAGGGTGGGCGCGATGGTCGTGTTTGACTCGGTGGGGTTCAGACGGCTGGGGCGCAGTGCTGCGGACAGCGTTACATTTGAGTATCGCTTGTGGGGGCGCAGAAATCGGGCAGATGGATTTGCGTAATCTGTTGTTGTAAGCTATAACAGGAGGTGAGAGATGCAGGGTTGCATCTTTTGCCTCCTGTTATTAGTTTGGTGGCTCAGACAGACAGGTGATTGAGAAAGGTGGATTATGGCTGAAGTACGAGCCTCAAAAACAACAGATGCGGCAACGCGCGAGGGTATCACGCTCAGAGCTGTTCTTTTTGGGCTGGTGGTGGTGCTGTGGATTGCGTTTTGGAATACGCATGCCGAGTATCTCGCCCATACATCGCGTATGAATATCAGCCATTTTCCGATGGTATTGTTGTGTACATACATACTGGTAGTGTTGCTGAATCAGTTGGTGCGCTGGATAAAGCCGCGATACGCGCTGTGTCAAACCGAGTTGCTGGTGGTATTGGCGATGGGGCTTTTGGGCGCGGCTATTCCCGCTTATGGTTTGACGAGTTTTTTCCTGGGCATGATTTCGGTGCCGCATTATCTGGCGACGCCCGAAAATCAATGGTCGGAATTTGTCCATCCCCATCTGCCCGATTGGTTGGTGCCGAGTAATGAAGGCCACGCCATGCGATGGCTTTACGAGGGCCTGCCTGCGGGGCAGTCCATTCCCTGGGATGTGTGGGTTGTGCCGCTGTTCTGGTGGTTGAGCGTTATTGCAGCCATTGTTCTGGCGTCTATCGCGCTTTCGAGCATGTTGCGAAAACAGTGGTCTGAGCACGAGCGCGTGGCCTATCCCGTGCTCGGTCCGCCAGTAGATCTGGCTTCAGCGGCTGACGCGCCAAAGCGGGAAGGCATTTTGTACAATCGGTTGTTCTGGATCGGATGCGGCCTGATTTTTTTTGTGAAGGCGTGGAATATTATGTCGTATTTCAATCCCGGTATTCCCATTATCTGGTTGGGACAGCAGTGGTTTTATTTTGCCAGATTTTATCCCCCGCAGCATACAGGGGTGAATTTTTTTACGATTGGCTTTGCGTATTTTGCCAATGTGGATGTATTGTTTTCCATTCTGGTCTTTCATGTTCTATATCTCAATGAGATTGCTTTTTTTCGCAGGATTGGGTTCACATTGTCTGCCAAAACAGGTCCCGGCGATGCGGTGGCTGGTTTGCAAAGTGCCGGGGCATTTATCGCTCTGGTCTTCTGGACATTTTGGACGGCGCGGCTGCATTTGAAGGATGTGTTTCGCAAGGCTTTGCAGGGCGATGATAAGGTAGATGATTCGGGTGAGTTGATGTCGTATCGCATGGCGGTTATTTCGCTCGTGATCAGCGTGTTGTTCATGTTGTTTTGGTTGCGCACGATGGGATTGGAATGGAAATTTGTGTGTCTGTTAACCCTGGGTTTGTTCATTGCTTATGTTGGGCTTGCCCGGGTGATTGCCGAGACTGGCGTGGTGTATATGAGCATGCCGATCAACGAGGCCGGATTCGCAGGTTTGTTTTTTCATCCGGCTGATTATTCGGCAGGCGCGAGAACTTCGATCACGCTATTTTCTGCTTTGCGTTGCCAGAGCAAGGCGATGTTTATGGTGCCTCTGGTTCACGTGGCGAGGTTGGGCGAGTTGATCCAGCAGCAAAAGGGGCGTTTGTTGATGACCGTGCTTTTGACACTCATCATTGGGATCGGTGGGACGGTGATTCTGACGATTTTTTTGAGTTATACATACGGCGCGTATAATTTTAATGATCTTCCATTTACGCGCTATCCGCCGCGGGTGTACGATGGCCTGGTCAAAGCGTTAAAAGAAGTGCCCGAATACAAACCCGAACGCTATTTGTTTCTCGGTGCTGGGATGCTCATTTTTAGTGTTATTAGTTTTTTGCGGTATCGCTTTACCTGGTGGCCCCTGCATCAAATTGGGATGATTGTGCCGGTCGGTCACGCGATGCATTCGACGATGTCTATTTTGATTGCGTGGAGTGCCAAAGCGATTATTCTTCGCATTGGCGGGGCTTCGCTTTATCGGCGCAGTCGGCCCTTTTTTGTCGGGATGCTGGTGGGCTATGGGCTTGCCGTGTTCACGTCCTACGTGGTGGATCAGATCTGGTTTCCCGGGCGGGGGCATCACATGCATTCGTGGTAGGGGATATGAGCAATCAGTCTTTGGCAACACGAGCGGTGCGCGGTGCGTTCTGGACAGGCGGTGGGCTGGGCGTGCATCTAATTGTGACGCTGATTTTTTTTCGGATTCTAAATCTGGAAGATATGGGGTATTTCATCTGGGCACAACGCGTTTTGGTTATGTTTCAGATGGTTGGTGTATTGGGGCTTAATGATGCCTTGATAAAGTATCAAGATGCTTCTCGCATCCATTTTTCTTCTGCTTTTTGGGCCTGTCTTTTTGTGGGGATTGCACTTTTTGCCGGGTTTATAGCAAGTGAGTGGCTTTTGGTTATCTGGGTGGGAAGAACGCCGAATATCGCGGCGTTTTTTGATATTGCAAAACCCATGGCTTTGATTATTCCGCTTGCATCTGTTTCGGGTATTGTGAAAGCAATTCTGGCTCGGGAGTTGCGTTTTCAGTCCATCGCAATAAGTGAAATGGCCGCTGCGTTGATTGCTGCAATTGTCGGCATTGGTCTTCTCGTTGGTGGTTGGGGAATAAAAAGTGCGGTTTGGAATGCAATAGTGAGAGAGATCGCATTGTTGGGTGGCTTGTGGATTGCCGCTGCCTGGATGCCATCGCTGTCGTTTAGTTGGACAAAATTGAAGGCACTTTTGCCATTTGGATTCAATGTTTCTGGCGCGAATCTGCTCAACAATATCAACAATAATCTGGACAAGGTCTATTTTGTTCCGGTTTTGCTGGGGCCTGTTGCTGCGGGTCTGTACGCTTTTGCCTATCAATATACAATGGTTCCATTGAATCGGGCGAGTGTTGTGCTGACGCGGGTGGTTTTCCCGGCTTTTTCCGTGGTGCAGAGCAATAATCAGACTTTGCGACGGGGATATACGCGCACGATTACTGCGATTGCCCTTTTGTCCTGGCCCGCACTAATAGGTGGTTTTATTTATGGGCGAGAGATTTTGTTGTTCGTAAAAGGTGAGGAGATGTTGTCTGCTCTTAATCCACTCAGGCTGTTGATTTTAGCAGGTATGCTTAAAGCTGTGGGTACGGTTGTGGGATCGGTTTTTCTCGCCAAGGGAAAGGCAAACTGGTCGTTTCGATGGACGCTTGTAAATCTGATTGTTTTTGTGCCCGCGCTTTATTGGGGCGTGCGCTATGGCATTGATGGGATCGCCGCCGTGCTTTCAGCGGCTGCCGTGTTATTCCTCGTGGTTACGCAAATATTGGTCAACCGTTTGATTGATTTGCGAATGATTGATTACTTGAAATCATTTGTGGGGCCATTGCTGACGACGCTATGGGTCGCGGCTGCACTGGTCGCGGTTCGTTCATTAACCGATCTGGGGCATGTTGAATCTCTGTTGGTGGGGGTGGTGGTCGGGAGCATTGCTTATGCTATTGCGGTGCGTTTGTTCGCCTGGGCGTTTGTGATGCGGTTCTGGCGTGCTTTCAGAGGGCAATAGATTGTGATTGTGTTGTCCGCCTGTTCATGGCATAATGCGAGCGTCTGGTTGGAAAACAAAAGGAGGCTGTTTTGAAAACCTACCGCGTGGGTATTATTGGATTGGGACGAATGGGCAGTACTATTGACGATGAAGGGCATGCTGTCAAACCGTATTCTATTGCGGCCTGTTGTGAGGTGATAGATCAGCTTGAACTGGTCGCTGGCTCCGATTTGCAGGCAGATAAGCGGGCGGCTTTTACCCGGCGATGGGGTGTGGGGGCTGTTTACGAAGATTATCTGGAGATGGTGGCACAAGAGTCGCTCGATCTGGTGGCGGTGTGTACAACGGCTTCGGGTTTGTTTAAGCCCGCCAATGAAGCACCAGATGCCAATTTCAGGGGCGATTCGCATGCGGATTTAACCGTGAGCCTGGCCAATGCTGGGGTACCGATGTTGTATGTGGAGAAGGCCATGGCGAGTTCACTGGTGCGGGCTGATGAGATTTTGGAAGCGGTGAAAGCCAATGGCACGGTGTTTAATACAGGTGTTTTGAGACGTTTTAACGAGAGCTATCACGCTGTGCGCCGCGCTATTGCCGAGGGTGAGATTGGTGAACCCAAAGCAGCGATTCACTATGCGGCCTCATCTTTGATGCACGGGCATATCCACTCTATAGATACGCTCTCTTTTTTGTTGGGCGATCCGAAAATCGAAGCGGTGTGCGGTGAATTGTTGCCGCGAGATTTTGCGATTGAGGACAATCACATTGCTTTTGATCCGAGGGCGACTTTTCAGTTGCGATTTGAAAATGGCATAGAAGCCTGGTCAGTACCCGCTGGCGGATGGGAGTTTGAGGTGATAGGGACAAAGGGGTGCATTCGGTCGATCAATAACGGCGATGGCATAAAGCTGAGAAAAGCCGGTACTATGGTGGGCAAACGCCAGGGATGGGATGATGCGGAGATCGCGCCTGTTGAACCCAAAAGCCATGTGGTATCGTGTCTGGAGGATTTGATAGACGCTTATGAGCAGGGGCGTCCGGCGTTGGGGCATGTAGAGGTTGCCCATCATATCACTGAGGCATGTATTGCTGTGGCAGAGAGCCACCGTCGGGGGAGTTCCTGGGTAAATCTGCCGCTGGAAGAACGGGATTTGTACATCTTTCACGTTTAGGTCTTCATTGGGAGCAGACCATGAAAACATACCGCGCAGCACTGATTGGATGCAGTCGGATGGGTGCATTTATCGACAATGAGGTGGATCATACGCGGGCGTATTCCCATGCAGCGGGATACGAGGCGTGTGAGCGAACAGATTTGGTCGCGTGTTCGGACCTGCGCGAAGATGTGATGGCGCAGGCTGGCGAGCGATATGGGGTTCCAAAATCGCGGCAGTACACGGATTATCGGGAGCTTATCAATACGGAAGAGCCAGATATTGTGAGCGTGGCGACGCAGCCAGAGCAGCGCGCAGAAATTGTGGTGTATGCTGCCGAGCACGGGGCAAAAGCGATTTATGCTGAAAAAGCGATGGCGGCTTCTATGGCGGATGCCAGTGCGATGGTCGATGCGTGTGAGCGCAATGGGGTGTTTTTCAATCTGGGTACCAATCGGCGCTGGGATAGAGGGTATGACAGTATGAAGGAGGTGATTGACAGCGGGCGCATTGGGCGGTTGCGGTCGCTGATCATTCATCAGACGAGTTCTCTTTTCAATGGTGCGAGTCACAGTTTTGATCTGTTGATGCGCCTCAATAGCGACCATCCCGCATTGTGGGTGCAGGCACATTTATCGCAGGGTGCAGATGAGATTGAGGGGAATATTTTGAAGGTGGATCCCGTGGGGCATGGGATTATTCAGTTTGAAAACGGTGTGACGGCTTATGCCCTCAATTCTGGACGCGGTCTGGAGGTTGAAGCTGTGGGCGATGCGGGGGTTGTGACGAGTTTGCAAAATGGTGCGGGGTGGCAGGTACGCGAGGTGGTTGGGCACGATCACAGGGGACGAAATGTGTTGGGGTTAGGAGACTTTCCAGAGGTGGAGCCGACGAGTTCTACGGTGCATTTGATTGAAGACCTGGCACACGCGCTGGATACGGGTGAACCGACGCGGTGTGGTGTGCGGTTGGCACATGCCAATCAAGAATTGATTTTTGCCTTTGTCGAGTCGCACCAGCGAGGGGGCGAGCGGGTCAATCTGCCGTTGAAAGACTGTCCCTATCGCATGGATCGCGGTTTTGCACCCAGGCAACCGAAATTTGAACGGGAATAAAGGAGGTTATTGTGGAATATCGCGAGTTTGGACAGACGGGATTGAAGGTTTCTGCAATTGGTTTTGGATGCTGGGAATTGGGCGGGGGATATGGGTCTATTGATGACGCTGAGGTCGTTGCTGCGGTCAATCGCGCCATTGATCTGGGGATCAATTGTTTTGATACGGCGCAGGGATATGGCAAGGGCGCGTCTGAGCGGTTGCTTGCACGGGCATTGGGACCCAGGCGCAAAGATGTGATTCTGGTGACGAAGTTCGGCATTGGGTACGAGCAGGGCAGAGATAGCAGCAAAGAGATGGTCCATCGGGCGATTGAGCAGAGTTTGGAGATGCTGAATACAGATTACGTCGATGTGTATCTGGTGCATTGGCCCGACCGCGATACGCCTTTTGAAGAGACCATGGGCGCGTTGGAGGAAATCGTCCAGGCCGGGAAGACACGATTTGTGGGGCTGTCAAATTTTACGCCGCCAGAAATTGCGCGGTGTATGGATGCGCGTAGCGTGGATGTGTTGCAATACGGGTGTAATTTGTTCGATCGTCGCCATGTCAAATGGACGTTTCCCTACGCCGAAGCAAATAATGTGGGGGTGATGACTTACGGCTCTTTGGCTTATGGCTTGCTCGCTGGCGCATTTACAGAAGACACGGTTTTTGAAGATAATGATTGGCGCAGAAGAGGCGGTAGCAATACGACTTTGCGTCTGTTTGAGCCGGGTATTTTCCAGCGCAATGTCCGGGCGGTGAATGAGTTGAAGGAGATCGCCGCGGGGTTGGGCAAAAATCTGCCGCATATGGCGCTGAATTGGGTGTTGTCTCACCAGGCTGTGAGTACGGCACTGGTGGGTGCGCGAAAGCCGGAAGAAGTGGAAGACAATATGGGCGCTCTGGGATGGACATTGGACGAGGATACAAAGCGGGCAATTGATCGGGTTTTTGCCAAATACGAGATTGATACTGCGCCCAACAAGTGGGGTGAAATTGATTCGAAGTGGGTGGATATCGACCCGGTAGAATGGGCAGAATGAGGAGGATATGATGGATAACGTGCGCGTTGGCGTGATTGGATGTGGCGGCAGGGGCAGGGGACATATTCGAACTTTGAATGAATTTGAAGATGTACATCTCGCAGCGGTTTGCGATCCGGTTGTGGAGATCCGCGAGTCCGTGTGTGAAGAGTACGAGATTGAGGGGCAATACGGCGATGTTGCCGCATTGCTCGAGGGCGAGGCTCTGGATGCAGTTTTTGTTGCGCCGCCTGCACATTTAAATGCCACGCTTGCATTGCCGTGTCTGGAGGCGGGGGTCAATACTTTTTTGGAGAAGCCACCCGGTTTGAGCCTAAAAGAGACCGAAGCGTTAAAGGCTGCGTCGGACGAAACGGGCGCGAAAGCTATGGTGGGGTGGAATCGACGATTTCATCCGATTATTGTCGAGGCGCGCAATCTGGTGCTGGATCGCGGTCCTGTGACGCAATTGGTGGGGGAGTTCCACAAGAGTATCACGGATTTGGGAAATTCGGGTAAGTTTGCCGAGGTTCTGATGGATTGTATGCTTTTTGAGACGCCGATTCACGCCATTGATACCGTCCGCTTTTTGGCAGGTGCTGATGTTTCTGAGGTTCACAGTGTGGTGCAGCGGTCTATGTCCGGTTATCGGGATGTACACGCGGCGCTCGTCGCGTTTGAAAATGGCGTTGTCGCGCAGCTTATTCACAATTATACGACCAATGCCAGGCTGGAGCGTTATGAGATTCACGGGCACGAGATTTCGGCTTATATGGAGGGTGTGTCGCGCGGAGAGGTTTTTTGCGATGGGGAGAAGATGGCGTTGAGCGGGGATGGATCGGGCACAGACGAACAGAACCGATTTTTCATCGATTGTGTTAAAGAAGACCGCCCGGTCGCGCTTCCCGCAGCGAATTTGGATGAGGCGATTAAGACGATGGAATTGGCCGAGGCGATTATGGCAGGGACGCGATAAGGTCGGATTCTTTCTATTGACAATATTTTCCGAATCCCGTACTTTTAGGTATTAGAAACGAGGTGTGGCTCAGTCCGGTAGAGCACCTGCTTTGGGAGCAGGGGGCCGGGGGTTCAAATCCCTCCACCTCGACCAAAAAAAACAAGGGGTTGTGAGCAAGACTCATAACCCCTTGTCGTTTTGAAGGATGCAAGAAAAAGCGCCTGTGCAAAAATCGCACAAGCGCTTTCTTTTTTGGTTGCCCCTCAGGGATTCGAACCCCGATACCTGGAACCAAAATCCAGTGTCTTGCCATTAGACGAAGGGGCAATACTATGTCGAGGGCTAAATATAAATTTTTAGCCGATTAGAGGCAACTTCCTTTTTAGAAATTAGCGGACAGCAAAAAACCTTCTGGATCGCGGCTAAAACCCTGCCGCGATGACGGGTGCTGCTTCTCCACACTTCCTACTTCTTCCCTTTCATCCTCGCCCATGTGTCGCGCAGGGTGATCGTTCGGTTCAATACGAGCTTTTCATCTGATGAGTCTGAATCGACACAGAAATAACCCAGTCGCTCGAATTGGACCACATGGCCTACTTCTGCCCCTTTCATGCTTGGCTCAACATAACATACAGGACGCACTTCCAGTGAGTCGGAATTTAAGTTGTCTGTGAAATCCTGTCCATCTTTGGTTCGGGTTGGGTTTTCCGTCATGAACAGCCGATCAAATAATCGGACTTCGGTTTTCAGTGCGTGTTTGGCAGATACCCAGTGCAATGTCGAGCGAACCCTGCGTTTATCGGGTGTTGTGCCGCCGCGGCTTTCTGGATCCCAGGTACAGCGCAATTCGGTTATGTTGCCGTCGTCATCTTTTATTGCTTCCTGACAGGTGATATAACACGCCGCTCGCAATCGCACCTCTCGTCCGGGCGCAAGACGGTAAAATTTTCGCGGGGGATCTTCCATAAAATCTTCCCGCTCGATGTACAATTCCCGCGAAAAAGGCACGGAGCGCGTGCCGGCATCGGGATCTTCGGGATTGATCATCGCTTCAAATGTCTCTTCTTCGCCTTCGGGATAGTTTTCAATGACCACTTTTAAGGGGTCAATCACGCCCATTACTCTGGGCGCGACTTTGTTCAGGTGCTCGCGAATATAGAATTCAAACAAATCTATTTCCGCCGTTGTATCCCGCCGATTCATTCCCACGCGCCAGATAAAATTCTTAATAGCTTGCGGCGGTATCCCGCGCCGTCGCATGCCCGAAAGCGTGGGCATGCGCGGGTCATTCCATCCGTTTACGAGATCGCGTTCGACCAGTTGGGTCAACATGCGCTTGCTGGTCAATGTGTAGGTGATATTCAACCGCGCAAATTCAATTTGCTGCGAGGGGAAAATCTCTAATTGCTGGATGTACCAGTCGTAAAGGGGACGGTGTTCTGCAAATTCAATGCTGCACAGCGAATGCGTGACTTGCTCAATGGCGTCGGATTGCCCGTGTGCCCAATCGTACATTGGATAAATACACCATTTGTCGCCCGTGCGATGGTGTGATGTGTGTTTGATCCGATACATCACGGGATCGCGCATGTTCATATTTGGTGCTGCCATATCGGCTTTTGCGCGCAATGTGCAGGCACCATCGGGAAGTTCTCCATTTTTCATCCGCGCAAATAGATCGAGATTTTCCGACACGGTGCGATCTCGATAGGGGCTGTTTTTACCAGGTTCTGTCACTGTTCCGCGGTAATCGCGTATCTCCTCTGGGCTCAAGTCGCAGACATAGGCTTTCCCCTGTTGGATGAGTTCCACTGCATAATCGTAGAGTTGGTCGAAATAATCGGAGGCAAAGTACAATCCGTCGCCCCAATCAAAGCCCATCCATTTTAAATCTTCCTGGATAGACTCGACGTATTCGGTGTCTTCCCGGTCCGGGTTGGTGTCGTCAAATCGGAGATTGCACTGCCCGTCAAATTCCTCGGCGAGGCCAAAGTCCAGACAAAAAGCCTTGGCATGACCAATGTGCAGATAGCCATTTGGCTCTGGGGGAAAGCGCGTTACGATTTTTTTGTGTTTGCCATTTTTTACGTCTTCGCGAACAATTTCTCGGATAAAATCCGTTGGTGTGTCTTCGGTTGTTGCCATTTTAAACCTTTGTGGGTTGTTAGTTGTTGGTCTTTAGCTTTTTTACTTCACACTTTACACGTTCTATCACCTGATCCAGAGGCACATCTGAGCGATCATTTTCATGCCGCAATTTCATTTCTACCTGTCCATTTGCCAGGCCGCGGGATCCCACGGTCAACCGTATTGGGATGCCGATTAAATCCGCATCGTTGAATTTTACGCCTGCGCGTTCATCGCGGTCGTCGAGCAAGACATCCAGGCCCGCTGCCTTTAGTTGTCCGTACAACTTTTCGGCAGCTTCCAGTTCGCCTGCGGGTTTGCGTCCGGTCAGGACTACGATTTGCACCTCAAAGGGTGCGACTGATATCGGCCATATAATGCCGTGGTCATCGTGATGGGCTTCGATAATACACGCCAATAATCGGCCCACGCCAATGCCGTAACACCCCATGACGAGGGGCTGCATTTTGCCGTTTTCATCCAGGACCTTCGCGCCCATACTGTCGCTGTATTTTGTGCCGAGCTTGAAGATATTGCCCACTTCAATGCCGCGCGTGCTGTTGAGCGGGGTTTCACATTCCGGACAGGGCATGCCTTTTTCTACGGCGATGAGGTCTGTGACGATGTCGGGATCAAAATCGCGTCCCACATTGACATTTAAGCAGTGATACCCTTCTTCATTCGCGCCCGATACAAAATTTGTCCCTTTTGCGATGGCTTTATCTGCGACCACGATAGCATTTTTTACGGCCATTGGCGACGCATATCCCGGCACTGCGCCGACTGCTGTGATTTCCTCGTCTGTTGCCGGACGCAATGCCTGCGCTTTTACCACATTGGCCAGCTTGGTTTCGTTTAACTCGTGATCGCCGCGCAATACCGCAAAAATAAATTTGTCTTCCCCATTTATTGTGCCAATTAAAAATACGGCTTTGGCTGTTTTGCTCTGCGGCACATCCAAAAACGACGCGACTTCTTCAATGGTTTTGCAATTGGGGGTCGCTACTTTTTGCAGGGGTTTTTCACTTTCTGCTTCAATGGCTTCCCGTTTATATATCGCCACCTGTCGATTGGCCTGATAACCGCATGTATCACATAAGAGCAGGGTGTCTTCACCGCCCGGATTTAAGTACATAAATTCATGCGCTTCTGTCCCGCCCATCATTCCCGGATCGCTTTCTACTGCGATGACGTCATCGCCCAATCCCGCGCGCTCAAATATCCGCTGATATGCTTCGTACATGCGCGGATAATACGCATCTAAACCCGCCTGGTTGATGTGAAAACTGTACCCGTCTTTCATCGTAAATTCGCGTACGCGAATCAATCCACCGCGGCTGCGCGGCTCGTCGCGGAATTTGGTCTGAAGCTGAAACGCGCTCAATGGCAATTGTCGATAACTTTGTACCATGTGACGCGCCAAATCGGTTACGGCTTCTTCGTGCGTCATTGCCAAACACATGTCGCGGTCTGCGCGGTCTTTCACTCGCATCATTTCCTGGCCCACATCGTCCCATCGCCCGCTTTCGCGCCAGATTTCCGCGGGTTGCACCACAGGCATCGAAATTTCAAAGCAGTCTGCGTGTTCCATTTCTTCGCGTAAGATCTGTTCGATGTTCCGCTTTACACGCAATCCCAGCGGCAAGAAACTAAAAATTCCCGATGCGAGAGGACGTATTAAACCCGCGCGCAGGGCCAACTGGTGACTGATTGCTTCTGCATCTGCGGGTAGCTCGCGCAGGGTTTGTGTCAATAATTGAGAATAACGCATTTCTATTCCTTTAGAAAATCCCTGGAAAAATATAAACAAAATGTGGGGATCAGAGCCAAATATTGTGTTCAGTTTGATATTGTGGACGATTTGGCGTTACATAAAGTTTCACGATGGGCGCCCAAGCGCGATTAACAGATCTGGACGATTTGAGCCGACGGCGTCAACGCCCAGATCGATAACACGCTGTATCTCCTCAACTGTGTCGGGGTTCCACGCGCGGATCAGGAGGCCATTCGCATGGGCTTTCTGTACGAGCTGGGCGTCAATATTGGGATGCAGGATGTGTATCCCTACCGCTCCCATATCCACAGCCTGTTCACACGCATCATCTGGTGGATTCGACCACAATGCACCCAGCGCCAGGTTCGGATTGAGCTGGCGTGCTTCGCGTAGCCGTTCATGGACAAAGGAGGTCAGAAGTATCTCGCTTTCTATATTATTTTTTTCAACCGTCCGGACGACCGGCTCGGCAGTGTTTGGCCCTTTCAATTCAATCTGAAGAACCACCTTCCCGCGCACCAGATCTATCACTTCCTGTAGCGTGGGAATGCGCTCTCCTTTGCCGGCGTCCAACTGCTTAATTTTCTCTAACGTAAAGTCGGCGACTGCACCCTGTCCATCGGTCGTTCGATCTACTGTGGTATCGTGAATGACGACGAGGTGCTGATCGCGCGTGAGATGTACGTCAATCTCGATCTGATCGACGCTGAGGTCTATCGCTTTTTGCATGGATAGTAGCGTATTTTCAGGTTCGAGTGCTGCTGCTCCCCTGTGTCCTGTAAGAATCATTTGAGTCCTCCGAAATCTATAAATTTATCCAATCTCGACCACCAGCCCATCTTCGCCCACCATGACTTCACCGCTATATTCTTTCCGAATCTGATCGCCCATGCGATGCACGGCTTGTAGATCACCCGTGATGTCTTCGATTACCAGATGTTTGATCATTACGCGTTTTACATTGGCCACAGTTGCGATTTCCGCGATTTCTGGCGGTATAATATGCCACGATCCCCAGGGTTGGGTTGCCAAAAATTCAGCGGTGCCCGAGCATTCTATGGATAGCAAGTCGGCATTTTGGCAGAATGCTGGGAATTCCGCATCGGGATTTCCGTCGCCTGTGATTATGACGCGGTGATCTTTTGTGTCGATGCGATAGGCGAGTGTGGGGATACCGCCGTGATCAGTGAATGTTGCGGACAGCTGAAAATCGTCTGTGGATAGAAATTCGCCTTTTTCTCCGATCTCGATAACTTCTGGATCGAGTACACTGTCGTCTTTTCCATGCCCAATCCTACTTTGAATATCCTGTTCAAAGGGCGGGCGAATCACATGTGATACAAAGTGTTTTGTCCCTACAGGACCGTAAATTTGGAGGGGTTTTTTGCGGACCTTCACCCAGCCGACAAATACGAGATAGGGGACATCGACGATGTGATCAAAGTGCAGGTGTGTCAAGAATAGCCGATCTACATCTTCGCAATTCACACCTGCGCGCGCCAGATTTGTACACGCTGAGCGACCGCAGTCAAACATCCAGTTTTCATTGCCGATTTGCAATAATTGCGATGGTCCGCCGCGATTCGGGTTGTCCCGCACCGCACCACTGCCGAGCATGATATATCGCATGATTAAATCCTCTATAACGGTCCGTTGACGGGAAATTCGGGTTTTTGTCCGTTGAGAACGCGCACAATATCCGCAGCGACCATTGCCATTTTTTGTATTGATTCGGCCGAGTGACCGGAATAATGGGGCGAAAGGAGCACATTGTCGAGTTCGCACAGGGGATTGTCTGGCGTTGCGGGTTCTTGTTCAAAGACGTCGATGATCGCCCCTCCAATTTGTTTGTTTTTGAGTGCGGTTACGAGTGCCTGTTCGTCGATAACTGGTCCCCGGCTGCAATTGGCGATAATGGCGTGGGGTTGCATGCGGGCGAGTGTGTCGGCATTGATGAGGTGATGCGTGCTGTCGAGGAGGGGGACGTTGAGGCTGATATAGTCCGAAGTGGAGAGGATGTCGTCCAATTCCACGCGGTGCACATTCAGGAGGTTTTCTTCTTCTGCGGACGCGGGAAATTCATCGGCGTAGATAACGTTCATTCTGAAGCCGAGGGAGCAAATTTCCGCAAGGCGACGGCCAATGCGACCAAAGCCGATAATGCCCAGGGTTTTGCCGAGTAATTCCGGGGCGTGTACGCGGTCTCGGAGTGCCCAGTCGCCGGAGCGGGTCGCGGTATCGGCCTGACCAATTTGTCGCGGCAGGGCAATAAAGGACATGGCGAGGTATTCGGCGACGGCTTCAACGGGGGCACCGGGTGTGTTGACGACGTAGATACCGCGCTCGGTGGCGGCGTCAACGTCGATATTATCGACGCCAATGCCGTGGCGACCTATGACTTTGAGGCGCGGTGCGCGATCCATTACAGGACCGTCGATGAAGCCGCGTGCGCGTGCGAGAATGCCGTCGGCGTCTTTGACCGAGGCGATGATTTGATCGGGCTCAAATCCTTTTGCCCAGAGGATATCGCAGTCGTTTTTGAGAAGGTGATCCTGTCCACAGGGATGTACGGGTTCAAAGAGCAGGATGTTGAATTTTGCCACAGCGCGTCCTTTCTATAGTTGTTTTGGTAAAAAATATAGTGTAAAGCGGGAGTGCGATTTTGTCAAGATGCGAGGATTTTATTTTTTATATTTCGCCTTGCTTCGTTTTTGGGTTTTATATATATTTCCCTTTCTATGAGGCGACCCCGTCGTTCAGTGGTTAGGACACCGGGTTTTCATCCCGGCAACGGGGGTTCGATTCCCCTCGGGGTCGCCATTAATATTGTGTATCATTCAAAGGGTCGTGACTTCACGACCCTTATTTTATTTGTGGATGAATCGGAGATACGGGCTATATTGGGGACGATTGGTTTGTTGATCAATATCAGAGAAAGGAGTTCTTTTGACAATTGCACCTCTTCTTTCACCCGATGCTTTTGAAGGTATTGAAGGCATGACGCATCTGTGTACGGGGGGCGAATCCCCGTGGCTCAAAAGTCAGGCTGAGGTATATGCCGAATTTGCGAAATTCAAGGGTGGGTCGCACAAGGGCCGCGATAAAATTTACGACCGCGGAGAACGCTGTCGCAAGCGCATGGGGCAGCTCTGGAATGTGCCAGCGAATCGCATCGCGTTTATGCCTTCTGCTGCCGAGGGTATGGGCTGGTTTTCACGGGGGTTGGACTGGCAGCACGGCGATAATATTGTGACCAATAATCTCGAGTTTCCCTCTGTGGCGTATGCGTGGAAGCATTTGCGATCCAGGGGTGTTGAAGTTCGATTGGTACCGCACAAAAAATGGACGGTGCGAGAAGATGATCTCCTCGACGCTGTTGATTCCCGTACGCGCGTTCTCGCTGTCAGCCATGTGGGGTTTTACACGGGGCAGTGTTTGAATTTGGCGCAACTCTCTGAAGGAGCGCAAAAGAAAGGCGCGTTATTCGCCGTTGATGCCACGCATTCTTCGGGTGTTTTGCGCGTGCCAGCGCAGTTGACTGATCTCACGGTGAGCAGCAGTTACAAATGGCTTTTGGCAACGCACGGCACGGCGCCTTGTTATTTGAGCGAACGCGCGGAAGAGCAGGTCGCATCGACGTGTTTTGGCTGGCACAATCTCAAGGTGTGGCCCGAACAAACCGCCGAGCGGGATCCCGAGGTCGCGGAGCAACCTATGCCGGAAAAACTCGAACCAGGGAATCCGGCTATGCAGGTGATTATGCACCTGGATCACGCGCTGGGTGTGATTTTAGATATTGGTCCCGAGAAGATTGAGAATCACGCACGCGATTTGTCTGAACTGGTGTCCCGGGGGCTTGAGAAGTTGGGCTATGAGGTTATTTCGCCAAATAAGCGGGAAGCACGGTCGGGCAATACCTGCTTTGCATGTGAAGATGGTCGCGAGATGGTTTATCGCCTGGAGGAGCGCAATGTTTTTTGCTGGGGCGAGTTTGGGCGGGTGCGCGTTTCCACGTATTTGTACAATGGTAGCGATGATGTGGCGCGATTGCTCGATGCGCTGAATGAAGTAATCCGCAGATAACGCAGATGGTCGCAGATAAAAATGTAGGGGCGGGTCTTGAACCCGCCCGTTTTTAAGAAAGGATGTTAGCCATGATGAAATTGGGATGTATGTCTCTGAGTTACAAAGATCAGTTCACTGCTGGCGAAATCGATATGGAAGGTTTTATCGACAAAGCTTATGATTTGCGTCTGGATGGGATTGATATTCATACCCGCGCGTTTGAGTCTGAAGACCCAGCTTATTTGCGGGATATTCGCCTGCGTTGTCTCAGGCGGGGGCTGGCGATTTCTTATCTTGGCGTGAGCAATGATTTTGGCAGGCCCCAGGAAGAATTGCCGGAGGTGGTAGATAGTGTCAAGCATTGGGTCGATGTTGCAGAATTTATGGGTGTGCCACTCGTGCGGATTTTTGCGGCGTGGAATCGCAATGATGAGCCTGAAGAACAGGTGTGGGATCGCATGATGCCCTGTATGCAGGAGGTCGCAGAGTACGGACAACAAAAGGGCATTGTCCTGGGCTTACACAATCACAATCACGGGTGTGTTACGCGCACGGGTAAAGATGTGCGTCGGATTCTCGATACGGTCGATAATCCCTATTTGTCGCATATTCTCGATACGGGGCAATACGTCGGGTCGCCGGGTTCGAGTGGCCAGCGCGGTACTGAAGATCCGGCGTTGGATTTCTATGGGAGTATTGCGGAGACAGCTCCTCTTGCCGTGCATGTTCGCGCAAAGGTCTATCGCGTCTCTACGGGTGAAGAGGTGTGGCTGAATTATCCGCGTATTTTCGAGATTTTGAATGGCGTGAATTATAACGGCTGGGTGTCGATTGTGTATGAGGGACAGGATGAAGAGGCAGAAGAGACAGCGGTTCCAAAAGCTGTGAACTATTTGCGACAGTTTGTGCCGGGCGGGTGAGGGTGTTGTGTATTAGGTGCAGTCGAACTTTGAGGCAAAAGAAGAAGCGGCAACGCGCTGATGGTCTGGCGTGCCGAAGTTTGCAAAAGGGGAGTGATCATGCCCTGGGATAGCGATAGCTTGTTGCGGCAAATCGAACTTGGCGAGGACAGCCGCGTCGAGTTCAAAGAAGTTGTGTTTGCTGGTAACCGTATTGACGCGCCTCGTCGGGAGACGGTCGCCAACGAGTTGGCTGCTTTTGGCAATACCATTGGTGGCACATTGATCTTCAGTGTGTCGGACGCCGGTGAGGTGCGATCACTGGACAGGAAACAGATGGATGCGTTGGAAGCCTTCGTCGGCGAGATTTGTGCGGATAGCATCAGTCCCTCGCTGGCATTTGTCACCCAACGGCTGGCTTTGCCGGATGGTTCGTCCGTATTGGTCGTCGAAGTCGAACAGAGTGCTTTGGTACACAAAAGTCCCGGGGGATACCTTTCCCGGCAAGGTAGTGCCAGGCGGGAGTTGTCTTCAGAAGCATTGCGTCGCCTGTTTCAACAGCGGGGACGTTCTGGCCTCCTTGGTCCTGACGAAGTGATTGTCGCTGGAACCGGCCCCAACACGCTCGAATCGACGCTTGTAGATCGTTTCTTGAGTTCGCGCGCCACTGACCCTGCCGACGCTCAACTCACAAAGCTGGGGCTGGTAGGGGAGGATGACAGCGGTGTGATCCGCGCAACGGTTGCCGGGGTGGTGCTTTGCACGGCGCGTCCGGATGAGCACATACGGGGTGCGATGATCGAAGCCGTTCGCTATCGCGGCACAGTGCTCGGTCGTGCAAGCCAGCACGATGCGGCGTCAATTACTGGTCCATTAGACCAGCAGATCCGCGACGCCGTCAATTTTGTCAGGCTCAACACGCGGGTGGCGGCGCGCAAAGACCCTGGGCGGGTGGAGGTCCCGCAATTTAGTCCGCGGGCGGTGTTCGAGGCAGTCGTCAACGCCGTGGTTCACCGCGACTACTCAATGGAGAATGCGAAGATACGGCTCTTTATCTTTGATGATCGACTTGAGTTGTACTCGCCGGGTGCCCTGCCCAACACATTGCCCATCGAAGCCATGCGCAATCGACAAGTCACCCGCAACGAAACGCTCGCGTCTATCCTCCGTATGCTCGCGGTAGGGGATATCGCTGGTGCTGGCGACCGGCAGTACTTTCTGGAGCAGCGCGGCGAAGGCGTTCCGATCATCTATGAGCAGACGCGGGATCTGACAGGGCACGACCCAAACTACGAACTGCTCGGTGGCGCAGAACTGCGTCTGACAATACCGTCTGCCCGTCCGCCGGTAACTGGTATCGAGGGTGAAGTGTCCGTATCTGCCGCAGGTCGGCGACTCGCGGGTGCAAAGGTCGTTGCGCTGTATCCCAACAAGACCTGGATGGAAGGGGAGACCGATGCTTTTGGGCGGGTCGGTTTCGGGTTTCACTCGGAACTCCCCATCACTGTTTTCTGCGCGGCACCAGGGTACAGAGCTCATGTAGAGCGAGATTGGCAGCCACCAGAACCGCTCTCTGTACAGCTCGATACGTTGCCGATGGGAGGATCAGAGATTTTCACGGAAAGAACAGGGCATTTGCCCGATTTGGCCGGACGACTAAATCCGATCCTTGACAACCGTGATCGCATGTACCTTTACGCGACGAATATTGCTATTGAAGAAGGCAAGCAGCAACCCGTTCACTTCAAATTGAATCAGCCCTTGCGGCTCACGGATGTCAACGGTTTTGAATGGATCGTGCGGTTTGTTGAGATGATCGGAAAATCGGCACTGTTGGAATACGAGCCTCCGGGCAACAGACGGGGGACCGATGAATAGAGATGAAGTTCTGAATGTGCTCCGAGCGCACAAGCCAATTCTAATGAAAAGAGGTTTCCATGAAAAAACAAATCATCCAATACACTTCGCCCATTGACGCGCTGATTGCAGTGACCAAACGGTTGAGTACCTACGAAAATCAGCAACAAATGGATTCGGAAGAGTTCTTTGACCAGTATAGTCGGGGCCAATTATCTGATGACGCAGTATTCGTTGATTGGGCCAATGACTATCGCCACTATTTGCAACTCCGTCAAAGGATAGAGGAGAGCCTACTCGATGTTGCATGAGGTCTTGAGTGCCTACTTGGAGAGAGTGGAGCAGGCCATTCATCAGTGCAGCAATGTCTATGTTGAACGCTACGTTGAAGAAATTCTCACATCAGAGCGAATAAATTTGCGAGTCAGGCTTCGATTTGAGCAGGGCTATCTGTTAGAGATCAACGAGGCCGTGGTTGTCGCAAATAATTCTCTTATTTCGCTTGATTACCGTTATCATTGTCAAGACGAGAACAATTGTTTGATTTTTCGTTATGACAGTACGCCTCACTTTCCTAACTTGCCGAGTTTCCCACATCACAAGCATCTTCCCGATGCTGTAATCTCCTCAAATAAACCAGATGTTGAGTCAGTTATCAAGGAAGCTGATGGGTATGCCAGTGAAGGCGATATTTGACGAGATGATTGAACAAAACGTCGCAGCGACGATACTGGCGATATTGCCTGCTGGTTCGTTGATATCGATTACAATGAGGAGAATTTTTTCGCCCGTCACGCCTATTTTCTCGGTGCAAATGATCCGTACAAATCCCTCAAGACTACCCTTAAATCCGAAATCAATCAGGAAGCCTGGGCCACGCTAAAAAGCGACACATCCCGGCCTTTCGACAAACCAAAATCCGGCCGCATCGCCGTGAAAGTGATCAACCATCTCGGAGATGAGGTGATGAAGGTGTTTCGGGTGTAACCGACAATGAGGGAAATACCTATGAACTTTAAGACTATATTTGTATTCATTCTTATCTTAGGAATTTGCGACGCTAGTGCTCAAAGGGGAATTAAACCGAGCGCGGGAGGCAGTGCGCGATGCCGGGTTCTCTTTTCAGGTTTTGGATGAAAGCGATGGGAAGGGCAAGGACTGCGTATCGATAAGCACGATGCATCTGGCGCAGGGATTGGAGTTTCGCGCTGTCGCAGTGATGGCGTGTGACGATGAGGTTATTCCGCTACAGGATCGGATTGAGACAGTTGCGGATATTGCGGATCTCGAAGAGGTTTACGATACAGAGAGGCACTTGCTCTATGTCGCATGCACACGCGCTCGGGATCACTTGTTGATCACGGGGGTTACACCTGCTTCGGAGTTCCTGGATGACCTGCAGATGTAATGATGGATGTTTTCCGAGAACGCGGAGGAGGCGTTCGTCGGCGTCTTCGAGGACGTAATCGGGCATGTGATAGTTGAGATAGGGCCAGAATCGCTGGGCGACGAAACGCTGACTATAGACCTGGTGAAAGAGGTAGCGGAGGCGATCGGATGTGTTGAGGGCGCCGCGATGCCAGGTTTGACTGCTGAGGAGGTAGAGGTCTCCCGCTTTCATGTGCAGGGACATGGGACCTTGACCGTCGAAGGTCGGATTTTCTGGATCGTTGGGCTGTCTGCCCGCATAGTGGCTGCCGGGCACGAATTGACTGGGCCCATACTGGTCTTCGTCCTGGTCTGTCAGGGCGATCTGGAAAGACATCCGGAAAACGGGCATCCGAAGACGCCTGTCATGACCGCTGATATTATCGTCCGTAATTGGAAATTCCAAGCTGTCATCTACGTGAAAGCGGTTGATGCCGAGATCTTTACGGTTTAAGATGCATCCCTGCGCCATGCAATGGCACTGGGGACCGAGGACTGTTTCGGCGATAGATATGATAGGCTCGCGCACGAGCAGGTCGCGGAACATCCGGTCGCATTCAAATAGCCGATGCACAACGATAGGTTCTTTGCCATCGTGCTGCGGTTTTATTTTTACATTTCGCATTTCGGCGAAATAGGGTTCTGCAAAGATCTGATCGACGCGTCTGCATATTTGCTGATGGTTGCGCCATTTTTGTAAAAATCTTCGAGAATCGGCGATAGTTCTTCTTCTGTAAAGGGTTCGTGAAGTGACATGGGATATTCCTCTGCTCAAATCGCGCCTTTGGGCACGCCTTTGCCGACGTGGGGTAGCAAGCCCTGGATCGGTCGCCCGGGCACGAGTTTTCCATTCTGGACAAATCCTTCTGGGCGCCCTGTGAGTTCCTCTATCAGTTGATCGCGCCACCAGGCCAATCGGTCGGGACGATCGCGGGACAGGTCGTTGATTTCGCGGGGGTCTTCGGTCAGATCAAAGAGCAACTCTCTTCCCGTCTGGGTAAACCATGCATATTTTTCCTTGCCATCCGTAAGCCACTGATTGGCAGATGTCGCGTGTTCCCCGTGAATAAACGGACGCCAATTATCCCCGCCACAATTCAGCACACTTTCGCCGTCGAGATCATCTGGGGTATCGATTCCTGCGATGTCGCAAAAGGTGGGGAATATGTCCCTCAGTTCTACCGGCGATTCTACGAGTGATCCACGTTCCACAGTGCCAGATGTTTTGGGCATTCGCAGGATGAAGGGCACGCGAGCCGATCCGTCATAGGGCACGCCTTTTCCCACATGGTTGTGATCGTATAGCATTTCACCGTGATCCGCGGTGAAGAGTATGGCCGTGTTGTCCTGAACGCCGTATTCGTTGAGTGCCATGATCATGCGGTTGATCTGGAAATCAATGTGTGAGATCTGTGCGTAATACGCTCTTCGGGCAAAATCCACCAGCGCTGGATCCCGGGGGATCGGGCTATCGTGGCCGCCCTTGCGGAGTTCGTGGTCAACCCAGTTTCCCATGGCAGGTGGGGGGATGTCCTTTTGCAGATATCGGTTCAAGAAAGACGCGGGAGGGTCCAGCGGCGGATGGGGCCGATGGTAGGATAGCGTGAGGAAGAAGGGTTTGGATGTATCGCGCCTGCGCAAAAAGTCTATGCCCTGCGTGGTGACCCAACTCGTGGGATGAAGCATTTCGTGGTAGGGCCAGGCCTGCGCCGCGTATCCATTGCATCCCACACCCGAGTCGTTGTGGTCGGCATAGACTTCGCCGAGTTTTTCCCGAAGCCACGGGGTGTAATCGTCGTTTAATCCGAATTCGCGGTTTTCCCGCCGGGCGCGATGCATATAGCCGTCGTGCAGTACAACGTTGTGAAAACCCACGAGATTGCGCCAGGGATAGACGTGCATTTTGCCGACGCACTGGGTATGATAACCCGCGTCTGATAGGGTTCCGGGAAGGGTGACAGGATAGTCCCACTGCACGCCGCCATTGGTGAGATATCCGTGGCGCTTGGGGGCGAGACCCGTGAGGATTGTGGCGCGGGCAGCAACACATACCGGGCACGAGGCATACGCCTGGGTAAATGTGATACCATCGCCTGCCAGATAATCCAGATGAGGGGTTTCAACCGCGGGATGACCGGTATAGCCCAGGCAATCCCCCCGCCATTGATCGGTCAGGATAAAGAGAATATTGGGAGCGTTTTCGGCTGTTGGCATTTTATCCCCTTCGCTTGTTGGCTAAAATCCAGACATCGCGGAAGAAAGACTGGCGGTTTTCACCCAGGCCATTGATCACGACCGGGTTCATGCAGGGCTTGGGTTCGTGGAATCGCACGGTGACGTGATTGTATGCCATGAGGATGGCGCGTCGCGGATTGTCCGGATTGGTCCAGGTAGATCCCGTGTGCCGCACGCCTTCTGAAAATACGACGAGGCTTCCCGGCGGACAGCCATAGGTTTCCCAAACGCCTGAGTTCGGATCATCGGCTTCTTTGGGCCAGGTTCCGTCCTGGGCAGAAGCGAGATTGGCTTTGTGCGAACCGGGCACGAGGCATGTTCCACCCTGGCCTTTTTTTACTTCGTTCAATTCCCAGACAATGCGCGTCATTGCGCTGTAGATGCGATTGTTGTGGAAGCGAAAGGAAAATGAAGGGTGGAGGTTGGTCCCTCCCACGTGTGGCCGCCACTCGTTGCCGGTTTTCTCAGCAGATCGGCCGGATATGAATACGCTTTCCAATCGGATGCGCTCCCGATCCGGGTCAATGACCTCCTGGAGAATGCCCATGACGCGCGGGTGATCAATCAGAAACTCGGTGGGACCAGAAATTGGTGAACGATGATGTTCGGGAAGGCTGTCGGGCGTTTTCATATAGGTTTCGATATGGTCGCGTGCGATCGCGATTTCTTCGTTGGTGAGAACGCTGGGGATGACGAGAAAACCTTTTAAGTCGAAGAGGAATTTTTCGTAATCCGACATGGGCAGATGCTCACACGCTGTTTTCTCAGACATTGGTTTGCTCCTCTATTTTTCGGGCCACGGTCGAAACAAATTGCGCTGTTCTTTTGTATATCGCGCCAGTGTGTGCGATGTGATATGCTGGGGTTCATCCATGGTGGCGATATTTTGCGACATCATCCAGTAGGGACCATAACCTACGTGGATGGTTTTGCGGACTTGATCTGAGCGGTTGGTCAAGCCACCGTGTCGCAGGTGTTCTGTAAAAAAGATCGCATCGCCCGCTTTGGCTTCCAATCCGATCATGCCTGGTTCTACATCTGGATCGTTGTCATAAGGGCACGGCATGGTGCTTTTGTGTGTGCCCGGGACGACGCAAAACGCGCCTTGTTCATTGGTGACATCGTGTATAAAGTAAATCATGCGCACCATCATGCAATCGATGCGATCACTGCTGGTATAGCGGTATTTTTGATTTTCCGGTCTCGTGCCGCCGTGGCTGCGGGATGTATTGTTTTTATACCGAATGCGGATCTCTGAATTGTTGATGGTATAGCGACCGCGGATAACGGTTTGCACGTATGGCAATGTTTTTTCGTGGTTTACCAGGAGATCAAATGTTGAATCTGCATTCCAAAAGTCTTCGATGATCAGGGTTTTTTCCTCGGCACATGATCCCTGAACGTGGTAGCCTTTTTCTTTGTTGATATGGTAATCAGCTCCCCAGGCACTGAGTTTTCGAGGTGGTAGATCGACATTGGATAGGGCGTGTTCTTCCAATTGGTCAACGGCTTTGCGCAGGGATTGCACTTCTGCATCCGTGAGCATGTTTATTGTTCGATTTTATTCATTGTAATTTGTCCCGTCAGTTCTTCCTGAATAGGAGCATTGCGATTCGTCTTTCGCCCACTACGACCTTCACAATTGCCTTGATATAGATGGGTTTTTTTAGCAATGCGAGTTCCCGGACTTTTGCCTTGAGCACCGGATGTGGATCGTCGATTCTGATCACGCCCTTAAAAGAACGCTTTGTCTTTTCTGCATCGACCATCTGCAGGCTCATCGGCATCCATCTCGATAATCATACTCAGATCAGTGATTTCATTTACGGATAGGGGTTGACCGTCTGTGTCGAATTGCCTTTCCAAAATGCGGTCCTGAAGTGTATTCTGGATTTCTTGTTGAATCTCGTTGGGAAAAGTGTGAATTCTGAATTCCGCAGTATGGGTACCTTCGATGACTGTGCCGGTTAGGACTATCCGGTTTAATGGCTCGGCTTCGATCTTCTCTCCGGGATCGAGTGCCCCGGCATTCTGCACGTTCAGCACGCTGTGGAGATCGATTTTTTTCACCTTGCCGAGTGCGAATACTGTATCGTCTTCTATGGCGACGAGTTTGCCCGAAAAGTAGTCTTCCAGTTGCCTGGTGATCTGACCATCCGAGATATCGTTGAATTGTGCAAATCCCGTGCTCCACCAATCCGGTGAATCGAGGTCTGTTCTCAATATTTCGCCGTCTCCATAAGTTGTAATCACTTCAATATGAGCTGGTTGACCAACGCGTGCGAGCCTTTGTACAGCACCCTTTAGACCTGCTGAAATTCTCAGATCGTCAAAATCCAGGATACGCGCGATTTCATCTCCTTTCGACACGACCGTTCCGACGATTTCCTCCTCAAACAGGATGACGCCAGCGTGCGTAGCGGTCAATGTCTCGCGTCCAGAAAGTTCTTGTTCCCATCCAGACACCGCACTTCTCATTACGCCCTGAAGTTCCCGTTCTGATAGAGTTAGAGAAGATGATGTTGCAAGACTGTCGAGTTCACCTCTTAGTTCTTCTGCAACTTGTTTTGCGCGATAGCGGTTGACCTGGGATTTATCTCTGGAAATTTCAAATAGCGGCTGACCAATTGTTACGTCGGTTTTATTTTTTACCAGTGCCTCTATGACTACGATGTCCTCCTCAAGGGATAGGACATATTCGTGCGGCTTGATCGGTTCTGCATTAGATAACACGAGGTCTTCTGTTTTTGTAAACCACAGAAAGGCGATGGCTGCGGCGACTGCAAAAACGAAGCCATACCCGAATATCTCCAGGTATTTGACGTACCTGGCGATAAATCTGCGGGTTCTCAAGCTCTGTGTTTTCGGTTTCTCTGTTGTTTGCATTTTTTTTCCGCGAATATGAGGAGATTGCGTTACCCAACTTGTCTGGTATCATCCAGGCCGAGGTAACGCCGGTACATCTCTGCATACTCGCCCCCATTGCTAATCAGTTCTGCGTGTGTACCTTGTTCGAGGATCTGACCTTCGCCGAGAACGATGATTTGATCGGCATTTGCCACTGTTGTGAGTCTGTGAGAGATCACGAAGGTGGTGCGCCCTTCTGCCACGCGGTCCAGGCTTTGCAAAAAACGCTGTTCTGTGGCGCTGTCCAGGGATGACGTGGGTTCGTCCAGAATGAGAATTTTGGGATCTCGGACCATGGCCCGGGCAATCCCGATCCGCTGTTTCTGCCCCCCTGAGATTCGCGTGCCTTCTCTAAGATCGGTGTCATATCCGTTGCGTTGGGATGAGGCAAATGCGTCTATGTCCGCCAGTTGGGCGGCTCTGACCACTTCATCGTCAGATGCATGGGGCTGACCGAACAGGATATTTTCTTTGATTGTTCCGTTGAACAAATGCGTTTCCTGTAAGACCAGACCAATTTGATCTTGATAGGTGCTCGATTTTACTTCTCTGAGGTCCTGGCCATCTACAATTACCCTTCCCGAATCCGGGTCGTATAACCTGAGAAGCAGGTTTGCGACCGTGGTCTTGCCCGATCCACTGTGTCCCACCAGGGCGATTTTTTGACCTGCCTGAACGGTGAAGCTCAGGTTGCGCAGGATCGGTGTGCCATCCTCGTAAGAAAAGGAGACATTGTCAAAGACGACATCGCCCCTGACAGGTGGCATTGCCGGTGCATTGCGACGGTCTGTAACAGCGGGAACCTGATCCAGTGTTTCGAGAATGCGCTCGGCGGGAACCATTGCAATGCGAACTTGCTGAAAATACCGAATCAGGACTTGAATGGGATTGGACAGGCGGTTCGAATAGGAGAAAATGGGGAAGACGGACCCATAGGAGAGGTTGCCTAAAATAACTTCTCTGAGGAAGTATAGTCTTATCAGTTGATTTTTAGCCCAAGGGAGCAAGCCGCTATTGCCCGCGATTTCTCGTTCAATGGTACGCATATAAAACAGGCGCATCGCGGCGCGATATCCTTCGATGGTGAGATTGACATATCGCTTTACTTCGTGCCGGCGCCGACCAAATGTCTGTACGATAGCTGCTCCGGCAACGCCTTCTTGAAGCCCGGCGTCGCGCGCCTGCCATCTCTCTCTTACGCGGCGATCGAATCTGCGCTGTATGGTCGCGATCTTCTGGGCGATCATACCATAAGGGATCGAGTAAATCAGAATGACCAGCGAGACCCGCCAGTCCAACCAGGTGGTGAAGATGAGTATGAGTATGAACTCATAGACCGCCCGCAATGTCGCCGGCAAGATGTCCGTAATCATGCGCATTACGGCCCCAGTATCTGCGCTGGCGCGATACATGTGTTCGCCAATACCACGACTCTCATAGAAGGTCATGGAGAGACGCTGGAGGTGGGTGAAGAAGTGGGTTTTGAGGGCTAAGCTCACGCGCAGATCTACGTAGTGATTGAGTATGGTTGACATGGTGCCGACCAATCTCTGAATCAGAACAAGCACGACATAGGCGACAAAGATGCTGTAGAACAGGTTCCAATCCTGATTTGGAAAAGCATCATCGACGAGGAACTTGCTCAGCCACGGATTCACAACCCGAAACGTGCTGACGACGATCGTGCCCATTACGACGAGCAGCGCCTTATCCCAGACCGGAATCATCAGCCTGAGAAAACGCAGAAAGACTCTTATAAGCGACTGTTTTGCTCCCTTGCGGGGAGGGGGAAAATAGTTGAACATCGTCTGGTCTTACCTGTCCAATATACGCGCGTGGATTGCTCTCAAAGATACCACAATTAGGCGAAGATATGTTCGAATGTCAATTGGATTCTCGGGTTTGTTGCAGAACAGAAAACAATTGCGTCAGGTAAAAAATTAACTTTTTTATACAGTAGTCTATATGTTGTGGCACATTCATTGCGTCTGTGGGAGCCTGTTTCATGTTTAATCTGATCGGAAATTACGCCAAAATTGCTATCAGGAATTTAATGCGCAACAAAGTGTATTCTGCGCTCAATATCCTCGGTCTTGGGATCGCCATGTCCTGCTGTCTCTTGATTGTGTTGTTTTTACAACGCGAACTGCAATACGATCACAGATATGAAAAGGGAGATCGCATCTACAAGGTCGTGCGAGAAATAAATATTCAGGGCGGATCGCGCACTTTTTCCTGGGGCACATCGGGATCTTTGGCCCCCGCGTTGCAACGCGATTTTCCCGAAGTGGAATCAGCCGTTCGAATATGGCCCTGGAACGTGAAGGTCGAACGCGAGAATATTTTGTTTCCCACACGACTCAATCTCGTTGACAAACACGTATTTGACGTATTTGAAGCCGAATTTGTTCAGGGCAGCGCAGAGGCGGCTTTTGAAGATCCAACGAGTATTGTGATTACCGAGAGAATGGCGAATCTCATCTACGGCGAAGAAAACCCGATGGGCAGGGTTCTCACTGTTGTCAATTCGATCTTTGGCGGAGACTATATTGTGCGGGGTGTGTTGAAAGATCGCCTTGAACCCACCACAATCCCATTTAATATGTTCGTATCGCGAGACCCCAATGCCCAATGGAGGAATAAATGGCACGTCTGGGATAAGGCTGCGGGTTTTCGACCGATACAAACATATATTTTGCTTCAAGAAGGTGTTTCTCCCGAAACACTGGAACAAAAATTTCCAGATTTTATAAAGCGCTATATGGGCGCAGAAATCCAAAAATACAATGCCTATCATCTCCAACCCCTGCATCGGGTCTATTTGCATTCGCGTGCAGATTACGACATCAAGAGCTTCGGCGATATCGATCAACTCTATACGATGTGTGTGATTGCCGCATTTATTCTGATCATTGCCTGCGTGAACTTTATGAACCTGGCGACAGCCCAATCAGTCCGGCGCGCAAGAGAAGTGGGCTTGCGAAAGGTGGTTGGTGCCAGTCGCGGTCAGTTGATCCAGCAATTTCTGGGAGAGTCCCTGATTGTCGCGGGGCTCGCGTTGTTGCTGGCACTTATTGTCGCGCACGCCGCACTGCCCGTGTTTAATGATTTGATCCAGCAAAATTTGGTGTTAGACCTCAGGGCATATATGACTTTGATCCCGGCGTTGATCGGCGTGGTACTGGTATCTGGAATACTCGCCGGAGGTTATCCCGCCTTTGTTTTATCCGCCTGGCAACCGATTGATACGTTAAAGAGCCAGATACAATCCAGATCGGGGGGATCCTGGTTCTGGAAGGGGCTGGTGATATTCCAATTTTCAATTTCGATCTTTTTGATTGTAGGGACGCTGGTCGTGCGCAACCAGATCTCTTATATGCTGGATCGGGATCTGGGGGTTGATACAGAACACCTGGTCATGTTGCCCATTTTTACTTCGAGCCGGGAGGCGCATTTCGTTCACGCCAACCGCCTGTCGTCGCGATACAGTACTGTGAAGCAGTCATTTTTGAGGCATCCCAATGTCATTGGGGCAACAGCATCTCAGTATCGCGCTTTCCCCAGCGGAGGTGGCTCGCGGAGCAAGCCCATTCGCCCAGAAGATTTGCCGGGAGATGACTGGTGGATTCTGATAAATGAGGTCGATGCAGATTTTGTAAAGACCATGGGGATTGAACTCATTGCTGGCAAAAACTTCACCCCGGGCAAGGGCAATCCCCTCAGGGGATGGACGCGCGAATTTCTGATCAATGAGTCGGCAGCCAAATTATTTGGCTGGGATAATCCCATCGGCAAACAAATTCAGAGGCTGGATGGGGGCGGGGGTACAGGTACTGTTGTGGGTGTGTTTAAGGATTACCATTTTGATTCCTTAAAAGAAAAAATCGCGCCTCTCGCATTCATCCAGTGGGCCAGGCTATATGCGTATTTAACGCTTAAAGTAAAGGGTGGGCAGTTTGTAGAAACGATGGATTTTTTGGAAAAGGAATGGTATAAATTCGTGCCCAACGAAGCGTTTAATCCCATTTTTATGGACGATGGATTAGCATCTGCGTATCGGAATGAACTTCGCCTGAGAAGAATTGCAGGCATTTCTTCTTTGCTGGCGATCGTGGTGTGCTGTTTGGGCCTGTTCGGTTTGGCTGCTATCTCTGCCCAACGGCGCACAAAGGAGATTGGGGTGCGCAAGGTGCTCGGTGCGTCTGCCGGGCAAATTGTGACGATGTTTTCAGCCGAATTTGTCGTGCTGGTCGCGTTCGCCAGCCTCATTGCCTGGCCTCTGGCTTATTATATGCTCAATGACTGGTTAGCCGATTTTGCCTACCGCATTGGTCTGGATATCTCGGTATTTGCATTGAGTAGTGTACTGGCTATTGCCATTGCCCTGATCACTGTGAGTTACCAGGCATGGAAAGCGGCGCAAACCAATCCGATTGAGGCGCTTAAATACGAATGAGGTCTCAATCCGCTGCATCGGCGTCTGTACCCAACTGCATCTGCTCATCCCATATTCTGCGGTAGAGGCCGTTTGCTGACAGCAAGTCATCGTGTGTACCATTTTCGACAATTCTGCCCTGATCTAAAACGTAGATTCGGTCTGCTTTTTGAACTGTCATGAGCCTGTGAGAAACCATCACGGTGGTTCGCCCTTCCGATACGTTCCAGATTGTGTCCATGACGTGTTCTTCTGATCGAGAATCCAGGTTCGAGGTCGCCTCGTCCAGGATGAAAACAGCGGGGTCTCTGACCAGGGCGCGGGCAATACCCATTCTTTGCTTTTGTCCGCCGGATAATCTCGTTCCTTCTCCAATATCTCTTTCAAATCCCTCCGGGTGGGCGGTGACGGCGTCGTAAAGCGCGGCCATGCGGGCTGCTTCCTCTACGTCTGCATCCGAAGCCTTTAGATTTCCATAGCGGATGTTTTCGCGAACAGTTCCGGAAAATAAAAAGGTGTCTTGAAGCACAACGCCGAGTTGATTGCGGTAGCTCAAGAGCCGGACGTTTTTCAGGTCGAGTCCATCTACGAGAATTGATCCGGTGGTGGGATCGTAAAGCCTCAAGATGAGGTATAGCATCGAGGTCTTGCCCGAGCCACTCGGTCCCACGAATGCGACGCGCTCTCCGGGACGGATTGTGATGTTGATATTTTCCAGCACGGGCTGTCCCGATATGTATTCGAATCCCACATTTCTGAATTCGATTGTGCCGCTGAGGGATGGCATGGTGCTCGCATCGGGCGCATCGCTTATCTCGGGATGAACGTCAAGGGTTTGCAGGACGCGTTCGGCCTGGACGAGTTGAAGGCGAATGCTCTGGATCAGCCTGATCATTCTCTCCATCGGGCCTTCAAATTGCCGGGCGAGGAAAAACACAACACTGAATTCTCCGATGCTCAACTCTCCGGTCATGGTGTAGTAACCCACGTAGAGCCACATCACTTTTTCAACGCCCTCAGAGAGAAACCACAGAACGCCCTGGTGCGTAAAGATATGTAGAACGCGGTACTTGATCCAGTATCTGCGGTTCTCGATAAAAGTTGATGCATATCGGCGGGCAGACCAGCGCGTACGGCCAAAACCTTTGACCGTCTTGGTCGCGGCTATACCGTCTCTCAAGATCGTCCTCAGGTACTGTGCCTGCATTCTCATGTCCCATCGGACTCTCTGAAGGCGCGTGTAGAAGTAGTGGGATAGGGCTGTGTAGGGAAAGGAGTAGAGAAAAATCAGCAATGTGAGCCAGGGATCGACCAGACTGAGGATGATGCCCGTCCAGATAATCCGGTAGGCTATGGTGATCGCATTGGGAACATCGTCGGTGATCATGGTAATCAGGCCACCTCCGACGTCAGCCGTGCTGCGATACATGTGTTCGCCGATGGGCCGACTCTGAAGAAAGCCCAGGGAAAGTTTGTGGAGGTGGTCGTAGAAGATCGTGCGCAGGTGGATGGTGACTTTCATGTCGATATACCACCCGAGGATACGCCGTGTTATCTGAGAGACATTCGAGATGACATACATCAGGAACTTGATGCCAAAGACGATAAATAAAAGCTGCAAGCGGCGATCTACTGGCAGGTCGATGTTCAAGATGACGTCATCGACCAGATATCGATTCACAAAGACACTTATCTCACGGAGCGGAACGCCTACCATGATGAATAGCATCCCGAGGATGACTTTTGTCTTGTGGGGATACAGGTACTTAAAAAATCGCCAGAAGGTTTCCCATTCGCGGTTTGCCCGTTCCTGATCTGGAGACCAGGCGGGACCTCGCCATACTTCGGGCTTTCTCTGGGGAATGTCGAGAATTCTCATTGCCATCCTCAGGTCTCGTGAGACCTTTGTAAACTCAGGGCTTTTAGTAGCTTACTGCAAATCGGACGTCTTCACCGACTTCAATGTTCCCGCAGGAGATGCACCACTTTAACCTTCATCTTTAATTTTTATTTCTATTCTCGTGACCTGGATACACAGCATTGAACACACGCGTTATCACATCGGGTGATGTCCGATTCTCAAAAGCCTCTAAAACTGGATCATTGGATTCCTGCATTTGAGCCTGTAGAATCGCCCGCATTTCATCAGCTTTTGCACTGTATTCCGGGTCGTCAATCAGGTTTTTCAGACAATTGGGGTCCTGCTCCAAATTGTATAACTCTTCAGGCACGCGATACCGAAACATCCGCACCCGTTCCGCAATATCTGGATTGCCCGGTGCAGCTTCCTCCATTGCGTGCATAGTCAACCCTTCATTGTTATTGCGGTACCGATAGTCATCTCGAACCCACATATTAAAGATGTATCCAAACTGATGATCTTGCACACACCGCATCGGCGTTGCTGCTCCACCGGCCTTAGAATCGATCTGCGTAAATACATGCACTCGACCCTCCTGCTTTTCGCCTCTCAGTAGCGGCACAAAAGATTGCCCATCCACACCATCCAAAGCAGGTAGCCCAATCGCCTCTAACGCGGTCGGCAAGAAGTCAATGCCCGACATCAGTTCACTACATGTTGCCCCTTCTTTTGCAACACCGGGCCACCGCACCAGCCAGGGTGTGCGTGTACTCGCCAGATATGTATTACACTTGGCAAACGGCACAGCCATCCCATTATCCGACAAAAAAGCGACCAGTGTATTGTCTTTCAATCCCGCCTCTTCCAGAGCATTCATTACCGCCCCAAATGTATCATCCAAACGTCTCACCGAATTGTAATACCACGAAAGTTCCCTGCGAATCAATGGTAGATCAGGCAAAAACCCGGGCACTTCAATTTCATCGGGGCTATACAACCGCGATGGAGCCTCAGCGCCACGGCCTGGTCCTTCATCTGGATTATAAAACGGTCGGTGAGGATCATGAGAGTTCACCATAAAATAAAAAGGACTGTCGGCACTTTTACAGTTCTCGAAAAATTTCTTACAATACGCCCCATACTTCTGAGGGCTACGGCCAAAACCCAGGTCTTCTTGATCCCGACTAAAATCCCATGTAATCGACTCTTTTGGCGTTGAATGATTCACTTTTCCGAGAAGGCCAGTTATATATCCCGCATCGCTCAATATTTCGATGATCGTCGGTGTGTCCTCAAATGTATGAAAAAATCCCATTCCGCCATTGTTATAACTATAGCGCCCGGTGTTCAACACATTGCGACTTGGCATACAAATGGCAACATTCACATGCCCATGACTGAACCGCATACCCTCTGCGGCAAACGCATCCAGGTTGGGGGAAATATCTGGTACGTTTGATCCAAAACAACCGAGTGAATCGCAACCCAAATCATCTGCTGTAAACAGCAGAATATTTAATTTGTCTGCCATAAGACCCTCACTTCCTCAAATCAACAGTGGACACGTAAATTTATGATTATTCTTAATAACCCGCTACCGAATTCTACTACGCACCCCAACTCTTAGTATAGCGCGAGTGAATGCCCGTCATCTGGAAACCAGATCATGTCAACGCCAAACGAAATCCCGACACCAACGAAATACCCCAGCATCATACCAAAGAAGAAGGGTGAGGCTTTGCGATACATGCTGATGCCGCCAATACGGAGGATGGCGGCTTTGGCGAACCAGGCGAAGAAGATCGAGAATATAGTGCGATTGGCAGGGTATGAGGTTGCCGAGACCAGGCCGATGGGGTGCAGCGGAAAAGCCGGATAGATATAGCGGAGGACCATATTGGCGACGGTGATGGCAACTCCGATCAGCCCCCACAAGGCGAGATGTCGCTTCATTGCGAAGGGATCGCGGATGTAACCAACGCCCCTGTCAAACACGGCCTGCACGGATCCCGCGTAGATGCTGCCATAGTTGTATGCGCCCGTCTGGTAGCCGGAAGCGATCGCGTAATAGGCGCTGCCTCCTACAACAACGACAACGGCGATTGCGACTGCGAGAATCATTCTTCCCCGGTCTTCGCGAACATCATCAAATAGTTTCGTGGCGTTGGCCATCGGGGCCATCAGGACGGTTTTCAGATCGCGGTGCCAGGTGTAGGTCAATGCCAGTGCCACAATGCTCTGCGCGTTCATGTTTGTGAGCCCAACAATATGGTAGGTCGCGAACTGCGCGTGTATGATGCGAGAACTGATCAGCCCCGTTTCGATGCTGATCTTTGAGATCCCAAGCCAGACTAAAATGACAAGGGCGACGAAGACAAACGCCACATATACGGTCATTCCCGATGCGACGCACCACGCGCAGATGAATATCGCACTGAGGATGAGTCCGAATATCGCTGAACGATAGGAGAGCATCTCCTGAGTATCGTCTATCGTCGGGTCCTTTGTAAATGCCTTTCTGACGACATCTCTCAAATGACCGCGGGCGATCCACAGGCCCCAGGGAATCAGGACGAAAAGTGCGCCAAGTCCTTGCCAGTTTTCAAAATCGGAAGTGTCTGCGCGCAGTGGACCGGTTTCGAATCCAAATCTTCTGAACATACCAAGCTGAAATGTCAGGAATAGGAAGTAGATGATGATGCTTCCGGATACTTCGAGTTCAACGAAGTAAGAGGCACCGATGATCAGTGGGTAGAATCGGGTCTCAATGGATGGAAAGTCTCGCCCCAGTTGGATAAGCCCGAAATCCCTTGGAATGGTCGGAAAAACGGGTGCGAAGTATCCGACCATATTCCACATAATCGGAAAGATCGCAAAAGCAAAACCGATCCAGAAAACAGGCTGGTTCATGAACCCGGCGGTGAAAAACCCACGAGGCTCCTCGTCTGCCATATTCATCGGCAGCTTCATCAGGGGGAAGGAGAGCCGCTCGTTCTCGACCCACTGCTTCCGGAAGATCGCGACGATGCAATAGCAGAAGCAGGCGACTGCGCCTACAAGCGACAGACGCCAGGTCAACGGTATGAGCCAGGCCCCCCACGGGATCGAAGCGCCGCGAGGGATTCCTTCGTAGAACCATTTGGCTGCCGTA
>JAGWBW010000189.1 GCA_021295695.1 Candidatus Latescibacterota bacterium | reverse complement strand
GCAGCTGTTGGGCCTGGTGTGGCAGGGGTCTCGTGGTGTACCTGTCCGTTGAGAGACGCGTCAGTTTCAACAGGTGCATCTTCGCGTTGTACTTGCACATCGCTCGAAGCGGATTTGGACTGCATCCACCGGGGCTGGACGCCGCGTTTGTTGATGTCCATGGTGGATTTTTCGATCTGGGTTGCTGCCAGGGAGCGCAAGTAGTACGTGGTCTTTAGCCCGCGCACCCAGGCGAGTTTGTACATGTCGTCCAGTGCCTTGCCGCTGGGTGCTGCGATGTACAGGTTCAGCGATTGGCCCATATCGATCCACTTTTGTCGGCGGCTGGCGCATTCGATGAGCCACTCGGGTGCCACTTCAAATGCGGTTTTGTAGAGGTCTTTGATGTCTTGTGGCACGCGGTCGATTTCCTGGACTGAGCCGTCGAAGTATTTCAGATCATCAACCATCTGGTCGTCCCACAGGTCGCGCGCTTTTAAGGCATCGACCATGTAGGGATTTAATACTGTAAAATCACCGGACAGATTTGCTTTTACATACAGGTTGCGATACATCGGCTCGATGGATTGCGTCACGCCCGAGATATTCGATATGGTGGCGGTCGGGGCAATGGCCATGACATTGCTGTTTCGCATGCCGTGTTCGGCGACTGCCTCGCGCACTATATTCCAGTCCAGGCGCGCGGACATATCCACTTCACAGTACGACCCCCGTTCCTGTTCCAATATCTTCAAGGTATCGATGGGCAAAATGCCGCGGTCCCACTTTGAACTGATGTAGGAGTGATATGTGCCGCGTTCTTCGGCCAGATGCGTGGAGGCCAGGATCGCGTAATACGAGATCATTTCCATGCTCACGTCGGCAAAGTCAACCGCGCCTTGCGAATCGTAGGGCAAATTCAACAGATAGAGCGCGTCCTGAAATCCCATGATGCCCAGGCCCACTGGCCGGTGGCGTTTGTTGGATGTGGCGGCTTCTTCTGTGGGATAAAAGTTGATGTCTATTACGTTGTCCAGCATCCGAAGCGCCGTTGATATCGTGTCTTCCAACAATTCGCGGTTGAGGCCCGTGGGTGTGATATGCGCCACGAGATTTACAGAGCCGAGGTTGCATACCGCGGTTTCTTCGCGGCTCGTGTTCAACAAAATTTCAGTACACAAATTCGAGCTGTGGACAACGCCCGCGTGATCCTGCGGGGAGCGGATATTGGACGGGTCCTTAAATGTGATCCACGGGTGCCCGGTTTCAAAGAGCATGGACAACATTTTTCGCCACAATTGCACGGCATCGATCTGGCGGTGTTGTTGCAGTTCACCGGCTTCGGCCATTTGCTCATACGCGAGGTATTTTTCTTCAAAGGCTTTGCCGTACAAATTGTGTAAGTCGGGGACTTCATCTGGGCTGAACAGGGTCCAGGCGCCCTTTTCCATGACGCGCTTCATAAACAGGTCGGGGATCCAGTTGGCCGTGTTCATGTCGTGCGTGCGGCGGCGGTCATCGCCCGTGTTTTTGCGCAGTTCCATAAAATCTTCGATGTCCAGGTGCCACGTTTCCAGATAGGAGCATACCGCGCCCTTGCGTTTTCCGCCCTGGTTGACGGCAACTGCGGTGTCATTCACGACTTTCAAAAATGGAATGACGCCCTGGCTTCTGCCATTTGTGCCGCGGATATAAGAATTTGTCGCGCGCACATTTGTCCAGTCATTGCCCAGACCGCCAGCCCATTTGGATAATTTGGCATTGTCGGATACCATTTTGAAAATGTGTTCCAGGTCATCTTGCGCGGTTGATAGATAGCACGAGGACAACTGCGGATGCAGGGTGCCGGCATTGAACAGGGTGGGCGTGGCAGAGACAAATCGGAAGGAAGAGAGTACTTCGTAAAATTGAATGGCGCGCGCCTCTTTGTCATATTCGTCCCAGGACAGGCCCATGGCCACGCGCATCCAGAAGAACTGCGGGGTTTCAATGCGGCGCTCGTTGACGTGGAGCAAGTAGCGATCAAAGATCGTTTGTACGCCCAGGTACTCAAAGTCTTCATCGCGCTCGGGTTTTAAGGCTTCAGATAGACGCTCCAGATCAAATGCGCGCAATTTGGGATCTAAACGGTCGTTTTCAATGCCCGTTTCAATAAATTTTGCAAATCCCTGCTGACATGCTGTGTCTCTGTCTTCAAGCGCGGGTTTGAATCCCAGGGCGTGGCGATAGATTACGTTGAGGAGCAAGCGCATTGCGACTTTGCTATAGGCGGGTTCTTTTTCTACGCGACTGCGCGCTGACAGGATCATGGCGCGTTCAATATCGTCGGGTTTGATGTCGTCGTAGAGGGAGCGATATATTTCATTGAGCAGGTCTTGAGGATCTACGTCGTCATCGCAGACGGCAAATATTTCGGTGCGAATGCGGTTGGCATCCAGGGGTTCGCGCTTGCCGTCGGCTGTTTGCACGCGGAGTTTGGGCGCGTTGGGGTCCTGGGGTTCTTCCTGGCCGCTGAGTACGCGGGCTTTTTTGTGGTCTTCTCGATAGACGATGTAGCGTCGCGCGACCGCAAAATGGCCTGCACGCATCAAGTGGATTTCGACTTTGTCCTGGATGCGTTCGACATCCACGCTGTCATCCGGCTCGTGCAATTCACCTTCAATTTCAGTTATAACAGCGTCGGTAAGTCCCGACACATCGGTTTCAATTTTGGGCGGCAATGAATGGTCGTTGGACAATCCCAACTCGGCTCTAAATGCCGCCTCAATCGCGCGTTCAATGCGCGCGCGGTCAAAATCGACGATTCGACCATCGCGTTTGCGTACCGCAAAACCAACCGCTTCCAGTAAAGCGTCAACTATTTCGGCCATGCCTGCCTCCCAAATACCAGCCGAGAACCAATAGGAGCCTGCTCCTGCGCGTTCTCGCAGAAAAAATAAACCCATAACCGCTGCATAAAAACCACAACGGGGAGGGTTAGAAAATGAGCGTGGGGGTTTGTTTTTAGACAACAAATCGGGAAAATTTTAGGTGAGAAATCCCAATCGCAGAGACGGGGAGAGACTGCGAACAATGGATTTGTTTTCCCGAAAAAAAATAACAACTTGAAGAAACAAAAGCAGTTGCAATGATTACTGAATCAAATTCAGCACATGTTTGGTTTGACCGCGACAAAATAGCTCGACGAGGACATCGAACAAATTCTCATTAACAACTTCAAGCACAATATATGGTGGTCTAAAAAAAAAGTCAATACCAAATGTGCGTAAATTGTAATATTGCTGGCGTTGGGGTGCAGGTGTGTCCAATTGTTTGTATATGCGAGATTTAGAGCAAAAATCAGGGGCTGTAGGAAACGGATTTAACGTTTGCAAAAAGAAAATTTTGCGATTTGTTGGCGTATTATTTTTTTTGTAAAAAAACCCTTTGACGCGGTGGGTAAAATTCTGAATATTCTGGATGTTGGAAAGACTGGAGTACTTGTAATGACGATAGGTGCTTGTCACGCCTGCATGCCTTAATTAGGCGTCCAGGATGGGGGGTGCTTTTAATTAATTCGCGTTGATTGCTAATAAGGAGAAGATATGGATGCTCATTTGCTCGCTTCACTTACGCAGACTAAAAGAGCCAGGACGTTGCGGGCGTCGTCATGGGATAACAGTGGACGCAATGGCGATGCATGGGTTATTGAGGGGGGAGAGACGCGCGTGTTGGCCGATCTCAAGGGACCGGGTTGTATTACGCATATTTGGATGACGCAAAGCGGGGATGGTGCTTTTCGCAATGTGGTTTTGAAGATGTTTTGGGATGGTGAAGAAGATCCGAGTGTCGAGGTGCCGTTGGGGGATTTCTTTTGTTTGGGGCACGGTATTTCAACGTCTTTTCAATCGCTGCCCTTTTCGGCGTCTGCCAATGCACAGCGCGAGAATCAGTTTGTGCCCAATGCCGCGCTAAATTGCTATTTGCTTATGCCGTTTAATCGCTCTGCGCGCGTTGAGGTGACGAATGAGGGCGATGAGTCTTATCGGCAGTATTTTTATGTGGATTACGAGTTGTACGACGATCCCTGGGGTGAAGATACGGCGTATTTTCACGCGCAATTTCACAGGGAAAATCCGTGCGATGGTTGGGGGCACGAGATTCGCGTCAATACGCCCGAGGCGAATATTGTCAATGTTGAGCGGCAGGCGTGGGATGAAAATTACGTGATTCTGGAGGCGGCAGGGGTCGGACACTATATTGGGTGCAATTTGTCGGTGACGAATTTTCAGGGGACGTGGTGGGGCGAGGGCGATGATATGATCTGGGTGGATGGGTACAAGTGGCCGCCGGAGTTGCACGGTACGGGTAGCGAGGATTATCTCAATCAGGCGTGGGGAATGCAGGATAATGCGTTTTTGATGAATGGGTCGTCGATTTACGAGCGGAATACGGGTGGGTATCAGACGTCTTATGTTTTTCATTTGACCAATCCTGTGCGGTTTGAAAAGGAGATTAAGGTGACGATTGAGCACGGGCACGGCAATCATCTGGCGAATGAGATGGCGTCTGTGGCTTATTGGTATCAAAAAGAGCCGCATCGCCCATTTGGGATTATAGATGTGGCACAGCGACAACCTGTAGAGAAGCGCGAAGGTGAGTGGGTTCAGGATAGCGCGAATCAGACGCCGCAGAGCGAGGTGGTGTTGAATGCGGAGATGAGAGAGAAGAAGCAACAGTGGGCGAGGTCAGGCTATGCTGGAGACAAAATTGAAATTGGGCTTGAAAGATCAGGGGCGGTTGTTGACAGATGAGGAGTTTGCTCAGGCGGAGTGCGATGCGCCCTATCGATATGAACGCGTGGAAAAGAGATTGGTTGTGATGGAGCCGAGCGATTTGCCGCATATGCAGGTGGTTTCTGCTATTCTCGAAGCGCTATATGTCTATAGACATACCCATTCAGAGGCGATTGAACTCATTGCGCCCGAGGGCTGGATACGGACTTCGGACCAGACGGATCGGGTTGGTGATATTGCCGTGTATTTAGACGATGTGTCTGCTGACCATATTTACGATCTCGTTCCCGATCTCGTTTTCGAGGTTGTGAGCAGGGGGAGCGAGGAACGGGATTATATTTTCAAGCGTGGCGAGTATTTTGATATAGGTGTGGCTGAGTACGTGATTGTGGATCCGTTTCGACGGGTTGTTAGGGTTCTTTCGCGTGGGGAGCACGGTTATTTGGTTCGGGAATTGGTAGAGGGCGATGTTTATAATTCTGATCAGTTGCCGGGGTTTGAGCTTCGGATTGCTGATTTGAGATGGTAGGGGTCTTTTATGTCTGAACATATTACAATTTTAGGTGGGGGTAATACGGCGTTTGCTGCGGCTGCAAATCTGACTTTGAAGGGGTTTGATGTGACGCTTTGCGAATTGCCGGAGTTTGAGGAGATGCTCGATCCGGTGCGCGACAGTGGTGTGATTCATCTGTTGGGTGTTGAGGAGACGGGGGCGGCAAAAGTTCACAGTTTGACGACAGATATTGAGGCAGCTTTGAGTGCCTCGGATCTGGTTCTGGTGATTGTGCCGGCGTATGCCCATAAGCCTTTTGCCCTGGCGTGTGCGCCCTATTTGGGACCCGAGCATACGGTTGTGCTGATGCCGGGTACGTTGGGTGCGTTGGAATGGGCGACCTTGTTGCGCGAACGGGGTGTGGCAGGTGTCGCGCTTGCCGAGGTGGATACTGCGCCTTATGTGTGTCGGAAAACCGCGCCAGATACGGCGACGATTTGGGGCACTGTGACCGGGTTGGGTTTGGGAGTTTTACCGGCGACGGATACAGAGCGGGTGCGCGAGCGTCTGTCGCCTTTTTTTCCGGGTATTCAGGCGTATCCAACGGTGATGGCGTGTGGTTTGTCTGCGATGAATCCGGTTGTGCATCCCGCGGGTGTGTTGATGAATGCGGGGCGGATTGAGTATTCTCACGGGGAGTTCTATTTTTACGAGGAGGGGGTTTCTCCGTCTGTGGCGAAGACGATTATGGCTGTGGATGCAGAGCGCAGAGCTATTGCAAAGGCTTTGGGGTACGATCTGGTGGCGGCTGATGAGGCGTTTTATCGGGCGGGTTTTGGTCCACAGGGCGATTTGTGGGCCGCGATTAATGGCAGCCGAATGCTGACGCAACTCAAGGCACCGGGATCGCTTGAGAGCCGATGGCTCACGGAGGATATTCCCTATGGTCTTTCAGCGTGGCACGATGTGGGCGCGCAATACGGGGTGGAGGCGCCTTTGATGCGAGGGCTGGTGGATATTGCGTCTGTGGTGATGGGGTTTGATGGATGGACTGCAGGGCGCAGTGTGCGCGAGTTGGGGATTGAGGGGATGGGGTTGGAGGATTTGAATGCGTTTTTGGAGAATGGGTATTAGAGAGTGTGAAACGTTAAAGGCACTCGTCATCGCGGCATGATTTAAGCCGCGATCCACGGGGGCTGGAGGCTGTTTGGGTTGACTGCCCAACGAATATTAAAAGCCCACCTGCTGAGGAGCGGGTGGGCTACTTTCATTCAATCAGTTCTTTGACATTGTGAACGCGAATATCGATTTCGGGCCAATGGGTGTTCAGAATTTTGGTAATGTGATCCTTGGGACCGAGGAAGATCATGATCATATTTATTTTTCGAGAAAGGCGCGCACTTCATCATCGGTGACGGCATCAAATCCGCCTTTGCGGCGTGGTGAGTTGTAAATGGCGTTGCCTACCTCGCGGTTGAGGCTTTGCTGCGGTGTTCTGTCGTGGACAAAAGACACATCGATAGTTTCGCTCTGTTCTTTGAGTGTTTCCCAAAAGCGAGGGTTGTTGGGCAGGTTTTGGATGAAGTCGAACATTTTTGTGATCAATTCTTCGCTATTATGGAGCTGTGGATCGGCGTAAATTTCGATATATCGGGCATTTTGGTCGGATAGATACCGACAAGAAGTCCCATAGACCAATTTCAATTCTTCTCTGAAATATTTATAGAGTAATCTGGACTCAGGAGATCGACCAAGTGTGTCCGATATCATGTTTGGGATATAATTTTCTTCATCTATGCGGCCGCAGGGGATCGTCCAAAGACAGAATACATTTTTTAAGTGTGAATAACCCTCAAAAATAAAAGCCGTGGGACCAGCTTTGGCATTTGTTGATGGGAAATTCAATGAATGTACAAAGCCGCCCGCCTGTCCGCGCTTCTTCCTTTTTTCTGTTAATGGACGAAGTACCTTCGCAATTTCAGTGGAATCGCGGTCTGAAATGACCTTAAAGAATACTACGTCTGT
>JAGWBW010000188.1:16335-19602 GCA_021295695.1 Candidatus Latescibacterota bacterium | reverse complement strand
CCTTAGCCAGTAAATCGGCCTGAGGTTTCGGGTCCAATCGTTAAATTGGAGAGCAGTTTGACCCGTTCAGGGGATTGAAACTTAGTGTTCAATTTCAGAAAAAGTGTATCGTATTGACATTGTGAGAGTCTCATAGCATATTCCCCCTTGAAAGGAGTGAATATCCGATGCCCCAGACGAGTCCCTACCAAATTGTTCTAAGCGATGAGGACCACGCGACCCTTCTGTCTCGCTCTCGGCAGTATACACGACCTCATTATCAAGTGATTCGTGCCAAAATGATCCTGCTGGCTGCCGAAGGGAAGCCGAATGACCAAATAGCCGACAAGTTAGATGTGCCGAGAAAGACGGTAAGTCGATCTACAACCAATCCTCCTATGCCGACCTGGTTGATTGTGTTGGTAGCTGGGGTTCCAGCATCGTAGGTTCCTGCACCCCCAACAGCGGAACCTGTGGCGCCGGCACCAGGCCATGGAGTGCCACCTACTCAATAACCACACCAGCCTCGGGTGGTGGCGACGATTGCCCGTTTGCAGATGGGTATGTGGGCAATGGAAGCTCTCCTTGTACTATTGCCTGCTCATACAACCAGTCCTCCTACTGAAGTTACCCCGTTTCGGCGGGGTATTTAAGGCTTGTGTTTCAAGCCTGTGATTGATGCAATTTGCCGCATAGAATCATTACGGCACATGCTTTGTAAGCCATCGGTGCCTGATAGGCGATGGAAGAATGCCTGCGATGCGGATTATACCAATCTTCTATTCAAAGATACCAACCGGACGTCCTTGTGAGTATTGAGGGACGTACGCCAACTTCACGTCAAAGCTTTCCAAATGTGAGAGATATACGGATTGACTCGGACGACCGCGACATTTTCAGTATAGTGTTCATTCGAGCACCACCACCATAACTACCCTCCAAAATGCCCTGTGTTCTTCAGGGCATTTTTTGTGTAATCTTCCTAATAGTTCACTTATTTAATTCTAATCAAACTGTTTCATTTGAAACACTTTTCCGCATGTCCATTTTTGGGCATTTTATAAAAACACGCTCTCCTGCAAGCAGTTACGGGATTTTTGAAAATTTTGGCACGGTTTTTGCACTATATAAAGGGCACGAAGTTTCAGTTCCAAACCCGCACAGGAGGGCATTCCCATGGTTCACCAGTCACTCGTAACCCGTCCAGCAGTACTATCCTCTACAGTCCCGCCAGAAACCTATCCTAAACCCGACGTGCTCGATGTCTTCGGTTCCAAAGACAATGTGATTCGAGAGCACTTTCAGCGCGTTCTGAGTCTCTCTGCGCCGGTGATGATTGCCATTTTCACGCTCTATGCGACGCTCGTAGATATGGCACTGGGATTCATGCTCGAGGCCATGCCGTTTTACTCGATTGCCGACGATCCCGCTGCTAAAGCCATCGACCCGAGGGCGATGATTGCCGACAAGGGGATCTGGGTAACGTTTATTGCGGCGCTCTTCCTGGCACCGCTTCTCGAGACACTGATGAACCAGTGGTTCCCGATCTGGCTTGCCATGAAGGTGACACACAGGCCCGTTGTTGCGGTGTGGTTTTCGACCGTGCTCTTTGGTGCCATTCATCTGCACGCCGGGGTGTACGGGTTTGTGGCGACCGTTGGTGCTGGTTTCTTCCTGGCCGTTGCATTTCTGCACGCGCGTCAGTTTGGCCGCAAGCGCGCGTATTGGATGACCGTGGCGATTCACGCAGGTGTCAACGGCATTGCGCTGACGGTGGCTTTGATACTCATCCGCCTGGGGATACAAGGGCCGTGAAGATATCCGGTTTATCGGGATTTTCGGCAGAAAAAGATATAGACATAATGTGAATTATGTCAGGAATACCTCCAAAAACGCCTGCATTATACGCCAAATTGCCATTGCAAGCCCCTGTTTTTTCGAGTAAATTGCAGATAATTGCAAATATCGAAAGAAAAAGGTGCATAATATGACCAGACACAGACTGCATCACGGCCTTTGAGGTCGTATCTGCGTGAGAAATGTGGGACGATTATTACGACCGACTGGCCGCCGTCCACTGAGGGGTGATGAATAAAATATGGAGGCAAAACCCATGACACATACACTTGATTCGTACGGCGGCACAACCGAACTGAAGGGAAAAAGCACCGGCTGGTTCCATCTCGAGGAACTGGACGGGCGCAGATGGTTCATCACACCTGAGGGCAATGCCTTTTTCCCCGTGTCGCTGTCCCATATCTACACCGGCAACAGTCAGCCGACCGTGCAAAAGCTTTACGACGGCAACAAGGATGCGTGGATTGAAAAGTGGTTCGACCAGATACGAGCGCTCGGGTTTAACTGTGCACTCGCAGGCGCGACGAGCCAGTGTCGGGACCCCAGGGGCTATGTCGATGTCGAGAAGGTGGTGGCGCTGTTTCGCCGCGAATCTTTCCCCTACGCTGCCGGACTCTTCCTGATCCCTCATCCCAACGAATTGCCGGAAGGTCAGGAACGACCAGATATCTTCGCCCCTGCTTACCAGGAGTGGGTAGAAGCGTTGGTAGCCGATGTTTGCTCGCGGTACGCCGATGATCCGTTGATGATGGGATACTACTATGGTTTCGGCACCTTCGTCAGACCGGAGAACTGGATTGATTCAATACCGTCGCTCGACAGCGAAGCACCAGAGCAGGAGAATATCCGCAAAATGGCGGTTCACATGTACCGCATGATCTACGATGCGATACGTCGGCATGATCCCAACCACCTGATCCTCGGACCTTATGTCAAGGAGCAGTCCTTTGACCTGAAAACGTGGGAGGCTTTGACGCCTTATGTCGATATGCTTTCGCCCCAGCACTTTAACCGCGACATCAGTTTTGCCGAACAGAGTGCAGCAACGGGCAGGTCTGTGCTGGTCTCTGACGAGGAGTCAGGCCATATTTTTGAAGCGTCACGCCAGAATCCGCGCAGTGTGACGTCCGAGCACAAAGGCCGCATCTACGGCTTGCTACTCGACCGCCATTTGCGAGACTCGAACGTGTGCGGCGTCAATTTTTGCGCGACTCTGTACGATCTTGATGACGGTCCGTTGATGAAAATGTCCGGCATGATGGAAGGCCTGTACGACTGGGACGGCAACCCAAAGCCCGGGCTCGTGGATGCCGTGAGGGAGGCCAACAAGGAAATCTATGAACGCGCAACAGATCCCTATGGTTCTTCTGAAATCGTCGAGTTGGATGAAAATCTGTGCCGCGTCAGAGATGAGGTACACAAACATATTCG
>JAGWBW010000188.1:11960-16317 GCA_021295695.1 Candidatus Latescibacterota bacterium | reverse complement strand
AGGAGCACAGGTTATGGGACAAGCATTGACGGAGCGTGAAATCGAATCGATCGTCCGGGAGGTCACAGACGAAGAAGTGGCTTTTTACCACGAATACGGGTGGGTCATGATGAAGCAACTCGTGGACTCGGAGTTCGCAACGGAGCTCCTGCGCGTTGGTCAAGAGTGGTTGAAACGCAATGGCCAAGAGAAGGGCGGCAGACGGGCTGTCGGCCTGGCGCGGCGGGAAGAGACCGAGCCGTTCCGCTCGTTCATGTTCAGCGAGCGCATGTCAAAGAACGCGATGCGACTCGTGAACAGGAAGCGGCTCAAGGGCGTAGATATCCCACTTCGCTATCGCATCGACATTCTCCAACACAAGCCCCCGGGGGCAGCTGGAGCCACTTATCATCAGGACTCGTCAGAGCACGGCTCTGATCGCGTGGGCGAACTCCAGTTCTGGCTTGCACTGGTAGAAGTGCCGTCAGAGATGAGTGCCATGCGATTCGTCAGCCGCTCACATCGCGAAGGACCGCTTGGCTCGGTATTCAAAGATGACCAGGGCAACCTGCTCGATCAGTACCCAAATCTGACGTCTGTGCTGGAGCTCTCTCCGCCGCTCCATTACCAGCCGGGCGACTGTACTGTGCATCACGGATACACAGTCCATGGCGGTCCACCCAACAGCACCGACAAGCCGCGCTGGTCATACCTCTTCTCATACTCCCCTTCTGACACGCGATACTGGAATGGCACCGCAGCCAACTGGGGCAGCGAGCGGAAGCGTTTGAGTGAGCCGAACAATCCAACGGTCCATTTTTCCGAATAAGATTTCAGGGAATTGAAATGATTTCTGTACAACAACGGGATTTTTTTCAAGAACACGGTTATGTGATCGTTGAAAATGTGCTCTCTGTGCAACGATTGGCAGTGTTGCGAGAGGCCCTGGAAAAGAGATATGATCTGGAGGGCGAAAAGGCGGGCACAGAAGGATCGACTCCTCCGGGCGTTCGCAGGTTGTGCAATCTCATTGGCAAAGGCCGCGTCTTCGAAGAGCTGGCAATCGAGCCGATTGCATTAGAAATGGCCAGGCTGGTGATTGGAGAGGATATGCGCTGGCAGGCTATGAATTTTCACGATCCCATGCCCGGCGATCCGCGTCCTCACCAGGCAATCCATGCCGATCGATCGTTCTTTAAGAATTGTACTGCATACCTCAATGTGGTGTGGGCACTTGATGATATGACAGAAGAAAACGGTGCGACTCGCCTTGTGCCGGGATCGCATAAAAAACCCTGGCCCCGAGATGTTCTGGACGATCTCAAAGAGGCGGTTGCTGGAGAAATCTACGCGACCTGTACGGCTGGAACTGGCATTTTTTGCCACGGTGACGTCTGGCATGGCGCACGAGCAAACCGTTCAAAATCGCCCAGGCGCGTGATCCATATGGGCTACAGTTGCCCAAACACTGCGCCTCAATATGAAATTGCAGGCTCTTTGACGCAGGATATTCGCGAGCGGTTGGGCGAGCATTGTGCGCTCATTCCAGATCCTCTGGCGTCATTTGGTTAGGAGATTCAAGGGGGTTTTGATGGAACACGACACTGGAGGAGCACAGGTTATGGGACAAGCATTGACAGAGCACGAGATCGAAGCCGTCGTTCGAGAGGTCACAGACGAAGAAGTGGCCTTCTACCACGAATACGGATGGGTCATGATGAAGCAGCTCGTAGATCCGGAGTTTGTGACGGAACTCCTGACTGTCGGTCAGGAGTGGCTGGAACGCTACGGCGAAGACAAGGGCGGCAGACGGGCCGTTGGTCTGGTACTGCAGGAAGAGGCTGAGCCGTTTCGCTCGTTCATGTTCAGCGAACGCATGTCAAAAAACGCGATGCGACTCGTGAATAGGAAGCGACTCAAGGGCGTAGATATCCCACTTCGCTATCGCACTGACGTCATCAGAGAAAAGCCCCCAGGGGCAGCCAGAACCCATTATCATCAGGACTCGGCTCAGCACGGCTCTGATCGCGTGGGCGAGCTTCAGTTCTGGCTTGCGCTGGCGGAAGTGACACCGGAGATGAGCGCGATGCGATTCGTCAGTCGCTCGCATCGCGAAGGACCGCTTGGCTCGGTAGGCGGCGATGGCAAGGGCGACCTGCTCGAGCAATTTCCAAATCTGACGTCTGTGCTGGAGCTTTCTCCACCGTTCCATTACCAGCCGGGTGATTGCACAGTGCATCACGGGTACACAATCCATGGCGCTCCGGTCAACAGCACCGATAAGTCGCGCTGGTCATACCTCTTTTCATACTCGCCTTCCGACACCCGATACTGGAACGGCACAGCAGACAACTGGGGCAACGAGCGAAAGCATCTGAGTGACGCGAACAATCCAACGGTCTATTTTCCAATAGGAACTCTCTGAAAAGGAGCAACAATGTCAATTGAGCAATTACAACAGAATCCAGCTGCCGTCGACCAGAAGGTCGCCCGTTTTAATCCGTCCGCGACATTTTCTTTTAACTAAGGTGTGCCACATGCCCCCAACTCAGAAATTTGAAGAACGCGTCGTTCGCGTGGAGAAACCTTCCGATCACTTCACGCTGTTGAGGAACGAAAAGGGTGATTTCTTAGGCGTATCGGAAGGCGAAACAGCCGTCTTTGACCACGCCGCCGACAAAGCGATCTGGAAAGAAGAAGGCGACACTTATCGCCATGTGGTATCGGGCCAGACACTCGATGTGTCTGCCGCGAATGACGAAGGCGTGCATCTCGCCCTGAATGGGAAAACACTGGGCGAAGACGGCTCCGAATCGTCCATGCCGGGGCGTTTTCAGCCGGGTCACGGTCCTGCCCATCTCCCGTCTGAATACCTCCAGCAAATCTGCGAGAACGGATGGGTCTGCCTTCCGAGCATCTTGTCTCCCCACGCGATCGAAGAACTGCAAAGGGCGAGTTGCACTGGCAAGTGGGACCATGAAGAATTAGACAAAAGCCTGCCGACCCTCACGCAGTCTGTGGAAGTGTCGAGAGCCGCTACCGAGCCAGTATCCCTCTGGGTGATGCGGGAGTATATGCAGTGTCGGGAAATTCGGCTGGCGCACAGGCCCGGTTTCGCCGTCGTGGCTCCGGATGACGGTGAACGCCAGGTGGGGGGGTGGCATTCGGATTATCCCTACCTCTGGGGGATCGCCAGAAATTCCTCTGATGGCAATCGGATTGTACCGCACAATGCGTTAAATCTCGTGCTTGGCGTTCAGCGAAATTTGTGTGTGACCGAATTTAAGAGTGAAAACGGCGCAACCTGTTTCAAACTCGGATCGCATACGACCTCCTCCAGAATGGGGGAGTGGGAATGCGTACAGGGAGGAGAGAGCTCGCCAGGCAAAGGGCCTCCCCTATACGGGTTCCGAGGCAGACGTCGTCGAGGCGCCGGCGGGTAGCTACGTCATCTATGATGCCCGAACCTGGCATCGGGCTGGCGTGAACCGCACGAACAAAAAGCGGGCGGCGATGCTTCAGTCCGTCGTTCCCATGTACATCATGCCTTTTATGGAGACCGCTCGTCCCTACAAGGAGTTCCTTTTACGGAGCGGGAGCATGTCGAGCTGGAATCCCTCATGGTGAGCCGAATCGATGGGCCTCAAGGGCGTTTTGCGATCACTATGGATGAGGAACTTTCCAAGGGAGGAATACCTTGAAGATTAAATCGGTAAAAGCAGTCCCCGCATCATCTTCGCCGCAAGGCCGTCCGCCACGCAACTACATGTTTGTGAAGATTGAAACCGATGAAGGCATCACGGGCTGGGGTGAGGCGACCGCTGGTCCGCTTAGCGTTGCAACCCAGATCGACGAGGTCGGTCAGGTGCTGGTGGGCGAAGACCCCTGGCAGATCGAGAAACACTGGCAGACACTCTACCATCACTTTTTTGTGCGGGGCGGTGTCGTGCAGATGTCGGCCATAAGCGGCATAGAAATCGCCCTGTGGGACATCAAAGGCCAGGCCGTGGGACTGCCCATATACGAAATGCTGGGTGGAAAGATGAGAGATCGGATCTGGTGCTATGGCAGGTGGGATGGGCCTACGCCCGAAGCCGCCGCTGAAACCGCGCTAAATAACACAGCGAATGGATTGACGGCGCTCAAGGGGGACCCGTTTGACCATTGTGGACTGTTTATACCGGCAGAAGCCGAACGCGTAGCTATAAAAAAACTGGAAGCCGTTCGCAAAGCAGTGGGCGACGACGTTGAGCTACTCGTTGAGGTACATGGGCGGCTTGCCCCGGCAGACGCCATCCGCATCGGCAATGCGATGGCCGAGTATCGTCCCTTTGTGTACGAAGAACCCGTGCCACCAACAAACCTCGACGCAATGCAA
>JAGWBW010000188.1:10509-11854 GCA_021295695.1 Candidatus Latescibacterota bacterium | reverse complement strand
GGCATATTGGAGTTGAAGAAGATTGCGGCGATGGCAGAAGCCCATTATGTCGGTTTTCAACCACACAATCCCTACGGCCCGCTTTGCACGATCGCGTCTTTGCATCTCGACGCCTGCACCCCGAACTTTATGATACAGGAAGGCGGAATCAGCCCGTGGTTTCAGGACGCTTGCACGGGCGACTTCCCGGTTCAGAAGGATGGCTTTCTGCCAATCCCGCCCGGCCCCGGGCTGGGCGTGGCCCTGAACGAAGAGTGGCTCAAGGCAAATCCCTGGCGTGACGACGCAAATATTTGGCGGCCCCGTCCTGGCACGGTCGCATCATTGCAAGATACAAAGTGGGTCTAACATAAAAGGAATTGAAATGAATCGTTCTGTTCTTGACTGGCCAGCAGGCGTTACCGTCTATCACCCCGACCGATGTTACAATGGGTACACGCTCGTTCACGGGCGAGGACCCTGGGATCCCGTGCGTGGTATCTCGGCCGAACAGGTCGATCGATGGCACTTGATAGACATGAAGGGAGAGGTGGTACACGAGTTCTACGGAAACCCGGCGACTCAGCGCGGCTCTCAGCTATTTGAACGCGTCGCAAACGGCCACTATATCAGCAATGGGGCCTCCATCATAGAACAGGACTGGGATGGAAATATTGTCTGGTCTCTGTCCTCAGACTTCCGCGTGGATGCGCGACCAACGGGTTTCCATCACGATATCCAGAAGACTTCTGAACACACCTATCTCGCTATGGTCGCGGATCGCGTTGATGCCCCCCAGGTATCGCGCGTTACTCTCAAAGACGATCACATCCTGGAAATAACTTCGGAGGGCGAGATCATCTGGGAATGGTGGGGGCATCACCACCTGGAAGAATTCGGATTCAGCGATCGCGCGAAGCAGATCATATTTGAAACGGGCGGGGGGCAACAGCCGAGACAGGAAGGAGACTGGCTCCATCTGAATACGCTTCACACACTTCCCGACAATCCCCTATACGATCAGGGCTACACGAGATTCAAGCTGTTCCAGAAATGGAAATCAGATATTTATCATCGAGAAATCGACTGGAGACATCGTATGGAATTGGGGCTATTTGGACCAGATGGAAACTATGTGGTTGAACGGGACCGAAAGGCAGAATCAATACCTGGTAGGTCCGCACGATCCCAAAATGCTGCACAACGGAAATATCCTGATCTACGACAATGGAGGCGGTACGGGCTATCCTCCGATTAATCGATTCTACACCCGACTTGTAGAAATCAATCCCGTGAGTGGAGAAGTCGTATGGGAATATGCTGCGGGGCCTCAGGCCAGCAAATTCCTGAGCATTGTTACCGGCGG
>JAGWBW010000188.1:0-10380 GCA_021295695.1 Candidatus Latescibacterota bacterium | reverse complement strand
TGGATCCTCCCGACCAGGAGCCAGCAGATCTCCCGGTTCCCGATCACCTCGGCCTACCTGTATCAAACACCCTGGATTATTGCCCATCTTCTTAGAAGGGGAATATAGAAGATGGAAACCAATATTTTCATTACTTATTGTCAATTCATTTTGATAACCTGTTTGACACTCATGGGGACATCATGGGGTGCTCCACGCCATTCTTATGCGCCTGTTTTCAAGAAATTGTATAATGGGATAAATCAGGATGTCGCTTTACCCACCTCTGGAGTCTGGAACAAAGTCCAACACCATCCAGGACACATGCAGGCCATCAAGGAGGCTGGTTTTGAATCTGTACGCATCTTCATGCCCTATGGCGCAGGCATTGCGGATACAGAAAGGCGTATAAGGGACGCTCTCGACAACGGATTGGCTGTAGTTGTATGCATGTGGGGTCACAAATCCTGGTCCAAAGGCGATATCAGCAAAGGAATATCACAAATATCAAAAAAATGGAAGCAAAGGGCTCAAGCATGGGAAAATTTGCCAAATGATGTCGTCTTTGAAATACTCAATGAACCAGAGGGGATAGGCTTTAAAGACAACCAGCATGCACAGGTTATGAAACTGTACAATGCTGCTATTGCGGCTATAAGGGAAGTTGATCCCGACCGCCCCATCCTCGTCAGTCCGCCAGGCTATAATGACGCCGACGAATTGGATCCATGGGTTACAGAGGAACATCTTACTTACAGGCTAAAGGATGGCACCGGATTTTTTGATGACAAGAACATTGGCGTATCCATCCATTTTTACAAGCCAGGCAGTGCTGAAGGCGTCAACTTTGCCATGTGGACAGCCCCGCTAAAGGGGGATTGGAAATCTTCCATATATAGGGAGATCATACTGGCTGTAGAGTGGAGAAGAAAGTATAAGCCATCAATGCCCATCATTGTCACCGAATGGGGATGCTGGCTTTTTGATAGCCGTTCAAAGTCTGATCTTGCTGTGTGGCTGGATTATCATATGGATCAATTCAGAATGTATAACATCGGCTCCATGTGGTACACTGGCATACAAAACAACCAGAGACAATTCGCCATCTTTAATTCCGAACTGGGATGGAATCAACCTGTCCTTGATAAGCTTACCGGCGTTGTCCCTGCATCGATTCCCAATACACCTCAACTATTAAATGGCGAGTTTTTCAGACCTGATCATTGCTGGCATTTGTCTTCTGTGGCCATCACAAAAGATTATGTATATGGAGATGAAGCCCTCAATGGCATCAGTTCCTTGAAATTGACCGTTCCATCGGCAGTTGGCGGTCAATTATATCAACAAACTCTCACATCTTCCGGCAATATTAAAAGACCACAGGCACCCGGCAGAACATTGATCCATCTCATTCAAGGGCAAAGGTATAAAATGAGTTTTTTGGCCAGGACTGATAATGGTGAAGGTCAAATAAAAATCGCGATGAGAGATGTCGCAGACAACAGCGTCCTTTACGACAGCTATGAGAAAGATGGTGACTGGATAAAAATATCGACCACACCCAAGACCTACACTCGCCATTACACCCATGAATTACCGAATGTCATGGACGTCAGATTCGAACTCGACGTCGGTTCAAAACAACAGACGCTCTATCTGGATAAGGTGTCGATGTCACCCTTCATTCTGACTACAGGATTATGCTCATGTCCGATTACACGTTTAAACTTGCCATGTTCACGACCGAACTGAGACTGCCCTATGATCGGGCATTTCCCAAGGCGAAAGAGATCGGCGCGGACCGCCTCTGGTACGCGCCTTCGGCGGGCGACCTTCCGTTCGAAGCCATGACCGACGCGGATATGGACCGCATCGGCGCGTGCGCCGAGCAGCATCAAACGGATATCTTCCTGCTCTGCGGAGGCCGTAAGTTCAAAAAAGTGCATCTCTGCGATCTGGATCTGGACTATATGGCCGAACATCCCGAATTCCAGGAAGCCCGAGAGGAACTGAACGCCGCCATGAAGATGGCCGCCCGGCTCAAAATTCCGGCAGTGGCCACGTTTACATTCGCCTGGCCGGGTGAATATACCGCCGGTAAGCCGACCTGGCCCATGCGATGGATGACCCGCGGCGGCGTCATTTCAGATCTGGATATGGACAAATTGGTCCGGGCGTTTACGCTGCTGGCCGAAGACGCGGACCGTTACGATGTGGATCTGCCGCTGTGCATGATGCCGTGGAATTACTGATCGAGGCGGTCGGTTCACCTCGCCTGAAAACGGTCTGGGGACCGGCGGATACCATGAACTGCGGCGAATCGGACACTGCTACCCGCGGATTTCAGAATGTCCGTCCATATCTTCATACGCTCCACATAAAAGATCTGCAAGTCATAGACGGTCTGAAATGTGAGTTTGAATACTGTCCCCTCGGCGAAGGAGACGTGGATTTTCCGACGGTACTGCGGAACCTGCGTGATCATCAGATAGACGCGGTGATATCTATCGCCACCCACTTCAAGCCGGAAAGCGGATCGGCGGAAGAAGCGATGCGTATCAACTTTGCCAATATGAAAGCGTTGATCGATGGGGTAGGGGACTGATCCTGGATTATTGCGGTACAGCACTGCTCATGAATCCTTCGTTTCTCACCAGAACCTGGAGATCCAGGTTTGTCATAGGGAAATCCACCCGCACGTTGCCCAACCGCTCCGATTCGTGAAGAGAAAGCACCATTTCCAGCGCAGCCCGTCCGTCTTCTCCAGTGGATATTGTATCCCGATCGCGGTCGAGGCTTTCTGCAATCTCCTCTACTGACAACGGAATCACACATCGGCCCTCGTTTGTTGTATTCAGCTTGTGTTCCTCTGGTATTTCGGGGAATTTCTCTTCTTTATTTTTTACGAAGAGCTTGAACTGACGTGGCCGTGTATTGACCACTGTTATCCGTCCCCTGGATCCAATCAATTCAAAGAGGTGCTGAGCCCTCGCTCCGGTAGATCCGTTCACAATACATTGTACGCCATTCTGAAAATGAAAGTACCCGGCGCCACGGGGATCCAGCGCATCCGGATCCAATAGGTGACCGGTTGCCCACGCGACATCGCCTGCAAAGAAGCGCAGCATGTCAAAAAAGTGGGTTCCGTTGTTGGCAAGCCCGGCACTGTACTGGAGCGTAATCGCCTGCAGGGAGCCGATTACCTCCTGATCGATTAGCTCTTTAATTTTGCGAAATTGCCAATCCCATCGGCGCGTGTGGTTAATGCTCAGCTTTACATTGTTTCTCCGGCAAGCATCAATCATTTCATCTGCCTCTCGCAACGTAGTCGCCATCGCCTTCTCACAGAATATGGCTTTTACCCCTGACTGAGCCGCGGCAACAACGATATCCCGATGCGGAATGGGATAGGTGCAAACACTCACGATATCCAGCTTTTCAGTATTTAGCATTTCCTCCCAATCTGTGTACAGACCTGGAACATCCCATTTGCCTCCAAAACTCTGTCGGCGTTCATCGTCCCGATCTGCTGTTGCGATAATACGGGTTCGATCACAGTGATCGTAACAACCCGCATGAGTGTTCGGCGTTCCGCGATGTGTTTCCTGCTCCAGTAAACTTGCAATCCTGCCACAGCCGATAACACCAACGTTATAAACTTGCATAGAAAAGCTCCGGGGAAAATCGTGGGAAGAACTCGTTGTCGAATGTTCAATATCTCAGATCACAATCAAACCGAACGAGATACGGCCACGAGTGATGATGCGCCATGGATATGCCCCAGGTCACGCCGGGTCCTGCGCCATCGACAAAGTTATCAGCCCGAAAGGGGCCAGGGGCACTGGGGGGAGAGGTATCCGCTATTTTTTGAAAATGGACACCGCCATCGCTGTACTGTAAGGTGTTGCCCTGGGGTCCCACCTTAGAGACCAGACATCCGACGCCATTGCCATGGGGCCAGACGCAGACCTCGTGACCACTGTCCAACACCGGGTTCTCAGAATGTTTGATATAGGGACCTGTCGGCTCACTGGCTATCGCCAACCCCATCCTGGTTTGATTTGGCTTGCGGTTCATCTGTCGGCCCTTGTAATACATCCAGTATTTTCCGTCTCGAACGATCAGGCATGTGTCGTCAACCCGCATGCTGTCAAAAATTTCCGGATTGTCGCTGGGCCGCAACACCGGATTGCCTTCAAACCGAACCCACGGTCCCCGAGGTGAATCTGCTACTGCGATACCAATGGCGGTCTTTGTTCCATTCGGACCGCCATTATCATTGCTGAACGGCTCGGGTACCGCTGTGTAAAACAAATAGTATTGACCACATGAGACAAGAATCGTGGGTGTGAATACAGCGTGCTCATCGAATGCACCTTTTGCACCTTTGGGAAGCGCTTCCCCTGCCTCAGACCAGGTCACACCGTTGGGGCTTGTAGAATACCAGATTGAAGCGGAGTAGCCACCAGACGATTCTTCGGTTCGAGAATACCAAACATAGTACGTGCCATCCACCTGAATCACCGGGCTTGGGTCTCTCCGCGTAACACCCTCCTCGAAAGCCACCGCAGTTGAGTATGTAAATCCATCGAAATGAGCAAACTTACTCATACGTATTCCTCCATTTTATAGCGATTCCTGAAATGTGTTCCTTTCTCAACATGGGGGTTCTAAATTGTAATCGTAGGGCCGGTTTCGGAAGAGGTAGTCTATTGGTTCATCTACAAAAATTGTGTTCGAGTCCAGGTCGCTTTCCGCAAAGGCGGTTTCACAACCGGTATTGAACCTGAGAGGGGGAAGGCGACGCATCCAGTGGCATGAGTAGATCGCTGCGATCATGAACCGCGTTTGGTCGGAAAAATTTGGCATTCCCCGGTGCCAGAGCCGAGGATCGCGGATCAGGATGCTTCCCTTTTTTGTGTTCCCCCGGACTGGCGGTGCCACTTTCCTGCGTGCCTCCTGCAGGTGTTCTTCGACTTTGATATCATCTCCAACTACCTTTTGCGTTTCCAGATGGGATCCGGGCCAGAGTTCGATACTTCCGTTGGTTTCTGTCACCTCGTCCAGGGCTATATTGACAATGACTTTGGACGGCGGGTGCGCGACATATAGGTTCGGCCAGAGTTGTCCCGAGTCAACATGTACCGGCTGGAGCTTGCTGCCCGGCAAGTTGGTGTTGCCGGTGTAGCGATTGTTGAAGATCCCTTCGCCGAGCAGGGCTTTCGAGACCTGGACCACATAGGGGTTTGCTATAACGTCGCGAAAGACGTACGGGGGGAAGGGGGGCGGATCCTGCTGGACGTTTCCCCAAACGAAGTTATGGGGTGGTGCAGGGGCATTCATGATCTTCTCTATGTCTTCGGTCATCCGCTCACAGAGAAGGTCGAGGTGTTCGTGCGCGACCACTGCATTGAGGATGATGTAGCCCTCCGTTCGAATAGCATCGAGGGCCTGTTTCAAGTGCGCGTCGGTGAGAGATTCGGCTGCGTGCTCTTCCGGTGTGACGGTGATTTCCACGGCTATTCATCTCCATCTCATTAAACGATTAAGACCGTATTCCATTAACCTCTTCTATGGTTCGATTATCAGTATCAATGCACAGGTCGCCGATCGCGTTGCGTTGTAGAGATTCTGCGGTATCAATCGCCTTTTCAGCGATCTGCTGGAGGGTCGTGTCAGGCTTTCCTCTTAACTCGTCACCAGGTATCCCTGGGCCAAAGCCTTGACCTCGCAGTTTGATTCTATGCCTCAACTGCTCTGATCCAGCATGAAGCCGGCATAACCTCAGAGTTGTTTCTGGTAGTGCTTTGGTATAGGTCTGGATAGCGTCGAGGTCGTTGATTGGACCGACGACAATGAGACATCGCGCGCCGCTCTCGTGAAAGGTCTGCCACATAGCAGCGAGGTTGTGCGCCTTGATCTGGTGGTTGTCGGGATCGTTGTCCGGGACAGGCCGGTAGAAACTGATCTGCTCAAGGTCGATAAAAGCGGCTGTGATACCAGCCCGCCTGACTTCCTCAAAGATTCGCCATCCGACAGTTGACTTTCCAACACCAGTCGTACCGCAAAGCCATAAGATCGATCCGGGAGTGGTGGGCAACCTGGGGAAGCGCGCCGAGGCGTGGCTGTTGGACAAGCAGGTTCTCCTGGGGAGAGCGGGCCATCCGCCGGTCTTTCTGTCCAGGAGTTGAATGACCTCAGAAACGGTCAATCCGCTGGTGTCGATACATACGTCAGCGAAGTCGCTGCGATCCAGAATATCTGATTCGCGCAGCATTGCATCCACCTGGCAAGATTCCAGACTGCGATTGGTCAGCCGCTCTGCCAGTATGTCGCGATCCGCTCGGAGTCGGCACAAGGTGAGATCAGTATGCGATATCTGACCAACATAGTCGCGCACTCCGTGGATCTCATCAACAACGCCGGACACAAGGACGCAATAGGCGCCCGCTGCTTTGAAGGTCGCTACCATCGCGCCGAGATTTTGCGCTTTTATGTGGTGACGCTCTGGGTCCGAAACTGGTGCGGGATAACATATGCCAAGTTGATCGATATCGAGATAGCCAATTCTGATCCCATCCTGTGCCAGTTGAGAAAAGAATTGCCACCCTACTGTGGATTTACCGACACCACACGGACCGCACAGCCATAACAAAGGGGTCGGATCGCTGGGCTTCATTCCATTCATCCAGATCAATTAAAGGTCTGATTTTGCCTGCTATTCTGTTTTTTAAAATCCGTCCATCGAACGGCTCAAATAAAAAAGATGAGAGCTATTTTGTCGGATCGTCCGACACCCGAATAACAAGCTTACCGAAATTTTCCCCCTTGAGCAGACCAATCAAAGCTTCGGGCGCGTTTTCCAAACCATCGACAATATCTTCCTTGTAGCGCAATTTGTCTTCACGAATCCATCCGCCTAAAGTGCTAAAAGCTTCTTCCTTTTGGTCCGCAAAGTCCGAGACAATGAAACCCCGAAAGGTGAGTCGTTTGGTGAGAATCTGGCGCAGCATATAGTGCATCTGGTTGGGACCGGGTGGCAATCCCGTATCATTGGCAATGGCGATGGTGCCACATACGGGTATCCGGGCAAAGGGGTTGAACAGCGGCAACACCGTCTCAAACACCTTGCCAGCTACATTCTCAAAATAAACATCAATCCCGTCCGGACAAGCACCAGTGATTTGTTCTTCAAAATCGTCGGCTCTGTGGTTCACACACGCATCGAATCCAAACGCATCGGTAACATACTGGCATTTTTCTTTAGATCCCGCGATGCCTACGGCCCGCGCGCCTTTGATCCTGGCGATTTGCCCAACCACCGAACCCACCGCTCCCGAGGCAGCCGCCACGACGACTGTCTCATCGGGTTGCGGTTTGCCGATATTGAGCAGCCCTGTGTATGCGGTCATGCCCGGCATGCCCAGCACGCCCACTGAGGTAGAGATCGGCCCCCAGGCCGGATCGATCTTGCGCAGCGCCTTTCCAGGGAGAGCGAAAAGGGATTGCCACCCGCCCTTGCCCTCCACGATGTCGCCCTCAGCAAATTTCGAATCGTTTGAGGCGATCACCTTTCCTACGCAGCCGCCCTCCATCACCATACCAAGTTCGACCGGTTTGGCATAGTTTTTCGACTCATTCATCCTTCCGCGCATGTAGGGATCCAGCGAAAGATAAATCGTCTGGCACAAAACTTCACCCTCACCAAGGGCAGGCACGTCGGATTCCACCAACTGGAAATCACTCGGTTTCGGTTCTCCCTCGGGACGAGCAACCAGCAAGATTTGACGATTTTTTATATCGGACACATGTATTCCCTTATTAAAGTGAAAGCTAAAGTGTCAACACACCGCGATTGATTTTGCCGGCCAGCATATCGGCATAAACCTCATTGATCTCTTCCAAGGGAGACTGGCGCGAGACCAACTCGTCGAGTTTGAGACGACCGGCTTTGTAGAGTTGAATAATCCTGGAAAAATCTCGATGATAATTACCGGTGCCGTAAAAACAACCCAGTATCCGAGTTTCCTGATGGTGCATGCGAAAGGTATCGAACGTAACGCGTGCATCGTGAGGTGCAACGCCTACCAGGGTGAGTGCACCGCCTCGCCGTAGGGGGTAGATCGCTTTTTCTTGAACGCCTGGATTGCCGGTGGCATCCAGGATGTGATCAAAACCTCTTCCATCGGAAAGGTCGAGCAATGCCTGCTGCACATCCTCTTTCCCATCTAAGGTATGCGTGGCGCCAAACGTGCGAGCGCTTTCGAATTTGTCGGGCACCGTATCGATTGCCACAATGGTCTCTGCGCCACAAAGAGCAGCGCCTTGCAAGACGTTGAGACCGATCCCACCACATCCAAACACGGCCACCCTTTCGCCAGGCTTGATCTGGGCTGTGTACATGGCGGCACCCACGCCCGTCATCACGGCACATCCGACCAGCGAAGCAGAGATCATGGAGACATCTGGATCAAGGTGGACACACGCCTGCTCGGGCACCACAGCATATTCGGCAAAGGTGGAATGGGTAGAAAATTGAGTTAACGCTTCTCCTTTCAGCCATAGCCGGGTGGTGCCATCCATCGCGGTGCCTTTTTCAAGACCGGGCCGGTACGTTTCGCACATGTTCGCGAGTTCCCGTTGACAATAAAAGCACGTCCCACAAGCGGGCATCCATGATAACATCACATGATCCCCGGGCGAAATTCTGGACACACCCTCACCCAACTCTTCAACCACCCCCGCGCCTTCGTGGCCCAATACGGCGGGTAGGGATTTGGGGATTTCTCCCATCACCTGATGCCAGTCGCTGTGACAGGCCCCACTGGCGGCAATCCGAACAAGGACTTCTCCTGGCCCCGGGTCTTGTATTTCAATATTCTCAATAACAAATGGCCCTCCTCGTTGATGAACTACGGCAGCTTTTGCTGTCCTCATAATGTCTCCCTCACATTTATTGCTGTCTTCACCGTCGGCTTCACATCCAGTATATCTACTCGAAGATTTGAGAAATACTGGACTCTTTCTCAAATCCGTGTGAATTTTTGCAGGCGGTTGGGTTGGTAGGGCACTTCGGTGACGTAAATATCACCGCGACTATCAACACAGATGCCGTGCGCAGGATCGATAAACTGCCCGGGACCTGAGCCTTCCTTACCCCATCGTGCCAGCAGAGCACCTTCCAGATCAAAAATGCTGACGCGGTGGGGTGCTTCGGCAATATAGACAATATGATCTGCATCGATGTGAATGTTATTCGGAGATTGGATATCTGTCCACTCCTCCAGAAAGTTCCCATCAAAATCGAAAAGCTGAATGCGGTGGTTTGTCCGGTCGCTTACAAGCACACGGTCGCGTGGGTCAATGCATAAATCGTGCGGCAGGGCAAACTGGCCGGGTCCTGTGCCTTCCTCGCCCCAGGAAAGAATCCGTTCGCCTTTCGCTGAAAAACGATGCACCCGGTGCTGGCCATATCCGTCCGAAACAAAAATTTCACCTGAGGGAGCGGCCATTGCCTTGGTTGGCATGTTGAACGGCTCGCCCGGTGAACCTGTCTGGCCTGGCGTACCCAGAGTCTGAAGCACTTCTCCATCCGTGCTGAAGATACGCACAGTATGATCGTCAACATCCGCACAATAAATCCGATCCGCCGGGTCGATCCAGATATTGTGCGGATTTAAGAGCACACCATCACCCCATGCACCGAGAAAGCGCCCTTCCGAATCATAGACCAGAATACTCGCAGGTTCTCGCCGGGTGACATAAACGCGATCCTGCGAGTCAACTGCCACATCGGGCACGACCCCGCCCATCTCTTTCCCTTCAGGACCTCGCCCCCACCCTTCAACAACGCGGTATTGATAAGTTGCCATCGTGTACTCCTTTCAGATATGCCCGACTACCTGTCCAGTTTAACCCAATCGGGCCAAACGCTGGCAAAAAATGCCCGCTGGATGCCTCGTACGCTCTCCCCGCCGTCAAGAACGAGATTGGAGCCTACATTGAAGTTGCCCGCTTGCGAAGCGAGAAAGATGGCCATGCCTGCGATATTTTCCTTCTCTCCAACCCGCTTGCCCGGAATGTTCTTCTTCATCTCGTCTGTGTGATCCCGAGCCACCTTATTCAAATCGCTGGGAAAATCACCAGGAGAGATGGTATTAACTTGAATCCCTTCCCAGGCCAAACTATCACCCAGGTGTCGGCCTAAATGGATCACACCTGCTTTGCTGGCTCCGTAGGCATAATTGTAAGCTGTGTTGAGTTTACCACAGCCGTCGATAGACGCGATATTGATCACATTGCCTGGGGTTTCTGGCGAAGCCCCCACGCGCAGGAATGGCAGAAACGCCTGGGTCATAAAAAAGATGCTTTTGAGATTGAGATCCATCACCGCGTCCCATG
>JAGWBW010000187.1 GCA_021295695.1 Candidatus Latescibacterota bacterium | reverse complement strand
TCAACCAGCAGGTGGGCGAAGGGAGAGAAATAATAGGAGAAGGCGGAATTAGTATTGATTTGCGCCAACATTACTCGGCGTTCGTTGATTGGCGCACATGAGGTGGCGTACTAAGTCAGAAGGGTTTTCTAACTCTGCCAGTTGGCCGCGCATGTCTTCTTGTGGGATGAACCAGGGACGCATATACATGCCGAGGAGAACAGATCGAATTTCATCGGTTTGGTTTGGGCGAGCGGTATGCCAGCAGGCACCGTGCATGACAATGGCGCTTCCGCGTTTGCCGGTGAGGATTTTACCACCGTCAATCCATTGGTTTTTGAGTTCGGGCGGTGGTGGTTCGCCTTTGAGGTGGCTGTGGGGCAGCATGGCGGTTGCGCCGTTTTCTTCGGTGAGATCGTTCAGAAGCCAGATGGTTTGACCTGCGAGACGGCCGGGTGGCCAGGGCGGTTGCACAGACCAATAAGGGTAGTCTGAATGCCAGCCAAAACTGTCTGCGCCCGGATAGACTGTATTGCCAGACCAGGTGGAGCAGACCATGTCGTCGCCAAGGTATTTGCGCCACAGGGTTACGATGGGCGGGTGGGACATGAGTTCGAGAAAGATGGGGTGCTTGACGGCGATGCGCCCTACGCGCTGCGTTTTGGCTGCAAGCGATTGCTCGGTGGCTTCTTCTTTGAGGAGTTGCTCAAGAATACCTCGTGCTTCATCGGCTTTTTTTTCTGGGATGACTGAAGGAATGATGTGGAAACCCACTTCATCAAGATCGGTCATAATTTTTTTATAGTCGATATTTGTTGGCATTTTTGCTCCGTTGTTTTAAATGGGAAGATGATTAATGTCGGACGATAGTTCCCCTTGTTAAAATATAAGAAAATGGCAAAACCTATAAACAAAGTTTATTGAAAGTGAAACCTGGAGGTAATGACATGGCAAACGGATGGTTTCGGTGTTGTATGCAAATAGGTTTTGTGTTTTTGATGTGCATTGGACCCGTTGGAAAGTTGCACTCCAATCCCGTATCGCTTCAAGCGTCAGATATAACAACCGACTTTAATGCCGATGGTGAAACAAACTTTCTCGATTTTCTCGCATTTGCTGGTGCTTTTGGCACCGATCAAGCCCAATTTGATCTTAATCAAAATGGGCAAGTAGATTTTTCTGACTTTCTGATATTTGTTAGAGCATATGGTGCGAATGGTAACACATCCTTGCCGTCTGCATTTTACAAGCTACCAGATGATTGGCAGGTTGTACCTATAGAACAACAAAATTGTGCAAAAGAGGAGCTTGTTGGTGTTGATCATGTTTATGTTGAAACGGCATCAAAATTGTTGGTGTGGCTTACCGGCACGGTTGAAGATGCACATTATGAACCCATTGGTGAGGTGGCAAATTATTTTGGTTTTGCAGCACTCAGGAACGAGATTCGGGAACGCGAGGGGAACAATGCAGATGTCTCTTTTCGGGGGGCAGTCTATAAGGAAGTTTTGGAGCTTTTGGATGATACTCAACGGTCGTTGTTATATGAATTGTTGGCCGAGCATCGAACGGCGATCAACGGATTTTTGGAAGACCGCGTTTTGTTGGTCGATGAATTGTGGCGTTTAAAAAATAACGTTACAATGGACTATGTTCGTGTGATGAACTTGATACAGTCAATTGGGGAATACGAAGGCACCATTACGGTTATAACGGCCCAATACTATGCAAAATTACTACCTCTTTTAAGCTCTGAACAGGCGCAATACTTAGAAGATATTCGTCGTGGCGTTGTCACGGTAGATCAGATGCAAAATACCTCATTGCGATATGCTGCAGAAGCAAGAACTCAATTTAACGCACTTAGCCGTGATGATGCTAAATTGATGCAGGAAGTGTCGAGCAAGTTCGTTGCCTGGGCAACGGGTGATTTAGATGACGCGCTCTTTTTGCCAAGAGGTAAAATTGGCAACTATTTTGGGTTTTCAAGCTTTCGATATGTAGATCGAACATCGGTGAGTCGTGGGGGGGCTGCGGCTTTGATCGACCAGGTATTAACCCCAGATCAACAAGCCATTCTTTGTGGTCTCTCGACTAATGTTGTGGGTTATACCCAGGATTATGTTAATGGCCGAGCGACTTTGATCGCGAAATTGGATGCTCTCAAAAAAGATTCCACGCTGTCAGTAGATCATCTTATAACGGACTATGCTGATCTGGCTGGCCAGGGTGAGGGCCGCAGAGTAGTGGTAGAAGCATTAACATATCATCTCATAGAGTCTATGATGAGTGCAGAACAAATCCAAAGTCTTAAAGCACTTAGAATCACAAATTAAACGATTCAGCTCAAATTTTTCTTTTATAGATTGGCAAAAGGCGACCCTCGCAAACCAGAGGTTGTTGCGAAATTGCACGATCAAAAGACAAGCTAACACGCTACGCCGCGCCAACTTGCGCGGCGTATTTTTTTAAAAACTGCCTTACGCAATCAACCAGAGAAAAAACGCGAGTGAGCGATGTACAAACTGCGTAGCAGTTCATTTGAGCGTTTTATAGTGCGGCGGCCAAATGGGCAAGTGGTACATATCTTTCACATGACCGCCCATTCATCGCTCAAAATGTACAGAGACTGTTCTAAGCCAAATAGACAATCCTTAAATTCAAGTTGAAAAAAAGGGCGCGATACAGCATATTGAAAACATAATGAGGTGCCTGAACTTCTTTTGAGCCTTTTTATCGCTCGATTTTGTGCTAATTGGCCTGATATTTGCTTGAGGTCTGACTGTTGCGTTATCCCAAATAAGACCAACCTTCAGACCCTGGGCATCTCACATGGCAGAATTTGATACGATATCCAAACACCTGATTCAGAAATATCCCGACGACTTTGCCAGCTTCACCCTCGGACGCGGGGATGTTGAAGTTCTTGCAGTCATTGACACAGAGCAGTTCACTGTTGAAGCTCGCCAGACAGATAGCCTGATTCGCGTGCGTATGGATTACGAGGAGGTATTGGTCCACAACGAGTTTCAAACGACTGACAGCACCAATCCGCCTATGCCGCGCCGCATGGCAGGGTATATCGGACGTGCTATTGAGCATCACGGGTTGCCGATCTATTCCAGCGTGATCTACCTGCGTCCCAATGCTGGACAGCGCGATCCCGGGTTCTATGTCCAGGAGCATCTCGACTACGAAATCACGATTCGGTATCGCGTGATCAGACTGATCGAAATAGAAGGTCAACCCATCCTGAGCGCGGGGCATTCAGGACTGATTCCTTTCACGCCATTGATGAAGCCACCTGAGGGAATAGCCTCGGATGCGTGGTTGCAACAGTGTATTCACACGGCTCGGACGCGCCCTATCGCCCGGTCGTCCAGGGCGGATTATCTCGCAGGCATGGTGGCGTTGAGCGAGTTGGTGTATGAGTCTGAAACCATTTCTAATATCATATTGAAGGAGGGCATCATGGATCTGCTTCGAGAATCATCACTTTTTCAACACCTTACCCAACAAAGCAGAGAGGAAGCCAGAGAGCAGGGCCTTGAGGAGGGCATTGAACAAGGCATTGAACAAGGCATTGAACAAGGCATTGAACAAGGAGGTAGAAAACGCGCTATTGAAGATATCCTCGACGTATTGGAGATTCGATTTGATCTCCCTGCGTCGCATCCGTTATCTGCTCGCATTTCGGCTATTGAAGATTTACAACGCCTCAAGCAGTTGCACCGTGCGGCGATACAGGTTTCCAATCTTGATGAATTTGAACGCATGTTAGATTCAACGACGTGATATGAAAAAAATATCAGCATCCATCCCAATTTATACCATCGGTTACGGTAGCCGTACCATTGAGCAATTCATCGAAGTACTACATCAACATGAAATTGCCTACCTCGTTGATGTGCGCTCAGCTCCCTATTCTCGCTATAAACCCGAATTCTCCAAAGAGGCTCTGGAGGTGAAGCTGCAACAGCACCGGATCAGGTATGTGTTCATGGGCGACACGTTGGGCGGGCACCCTGATGACGAAACTTGTTATGATGCGAAAGGGCAGGTGGATTACGAAAAGGTAAAGGATACCGAAGTCTATCAGAGGGGAATTGAACGTCTCCAAACAGCCTTTGCTCAACAACAATGTATTGCTCTCATGTGTAGCGAAGGAAAGCCGGAGCACTGCCATCGAAGCAAACTGATCGGAGCCTCGCTCACGGCACAGGATCTCCCCGTGATTCATATTGACGAAAACGACGAGCATCAGACGCAGGATGACGTCATCCTGCGTCTGACAAAAGGACAAATATTTCTGTTTGGCGAACATACATTCCACTCACGTAAAGTAGAATTTCCACTACCTCAAACGCCGCATCAAACGCCCCTGGAGGTGCTCAAAGACGTTTTCGGGTATGAACAGTTCCGACCTTTGCAGGAGACAATAATCAGTCACATTCTCAACCGACACGATGCGCTGATCGTTCTGCCAACAGGGAGTGGGAAGTCGCTCTGCTACCAACTGCCAGCCCTTATCTTCAATGGCGTAACGGTTGTCGTATCTCCGTTGATTTCGCTTATGCAAGACCAGGTGATGCAATTGCAACAGCGGGATGTTTGCGCCGCTTTTCTCAACAGTACCCTTAGCCATGCAGGTTCCCGGTGTCGGTCCTGTGAAAGTTGAGAAATATGCCGATGTCTTTTTGTCTATCATTTGTGATTATTGCCAAAAACACGGGCGAAATTTTTATGCCCAAAGGCAGGGATAATTGAATTCTGGTTCATCCGCCAGGATCTGATCTCGGCGTGATTTGGTTTTATGAACTACTTCCTGCAGACCATGTATTGCCACCTGCCCGGACAGTTCCTTCT
>JAGWBW010000186.1 GCA_021295695.1 Candidatus Latescibacterota bacterium | reverse complement strand
TTCTCGTTCCGCTTTGTAATTAGCTTTACGTCGCCCCTGATAATGCAATCATCTTTGTGCTCGATGAAGACATCGGTTGAGATATCTGGTTCTCCGGTCATGCAGGGCAGCAGAGAGCGTCCTTCAGTTTCTCCTGAATTTTCAGCATCGGCCAGATGGAGAATAGTGGAGAATAGATCTACTGTAGATACTGGGTTCTCAATAACGCGTTGTGCTGTTCCGGGTCTGCGGATGAGCAGGGGTACGCGAACAGACTCATCAAACATAACGCCCTTTCCAAACAAGCCATGACAACCGGCCATATCGCCATGGTCCGATGTGAAGATGACGACAGTATCATTTGCCAGTCCAGTCTTTTCCAGCGTTTTCAATACGCGGCCAAATGCGGTGTCCAACTGAGAGACTTCCCCAAAGTACCGCTTCCTGAATTCTTCTACGCCGTAGTCCGCATTCCAGCCTGTGTTCTTGAACCAGGCGTCGTGGTCCGTGTTGGGTGGGTTATCCAGTACGGACTTATCATATCGCTGCATGTCGGCCATCGGGGGGGAACACGGAGGGTGGGGTGCTTGATACGACACGGCCATGAAGAATGGGGATTCCGGGGATGATAGCGATTCCAGTTCTTCGCAGACAATATCTGTCAAGCCATCAGTTTCGTGTCCGCGCAGCTTTATGGAGTTGTCTGGATCATCGTACCAGATCAGTCCGGCATTGTGATCTACATGGTGGCTTTCCCACCCAATGAAGTGCTGAAAGCCTCCCCGCAGTTCTGGCGGGACCCATCTGTTCTGTGATTTACCGCTCAAATGCCATTTCCCGATATAGTGCGTGTCATAACCCGCCCGGTTCAGATAATGAGCAATGGTCGGCTGATTCACGGGGAGGGGCATACCATTCCATGTCACGCCGGTTTGGCTGGGGTATTGACCAGTTAATAGACAAGCTCTGTATGGGGTGCATAGCGGTACATTCGTATAAGCGCGATTGAATTGCGCGTTTTGTGCGGCAAATCGCGATAGGTTGGGGGAGTGAATTAGATGGTTCCCATAGCACGACAACCATCTGGCACTAAGCTGGTCGGGAAATATGAATAGGATATTTGGTCTGTGTATCATGTGTTCGGGGTAGGGGAGATGATGGATCCTTTTTTAGTTGCTTTTGAAAGGGTCGCTCAAAACAACGAGGGTGATAAGATCGCGCAGGCCTTTGTCTTCCTCCTGTATCTCCCGAACTATTGTATCAATCCCCGGTCGGTCAGAAATTCCCAACTCGCGACCAATTGCATAGGTCAGCAATTTTTCTGTCAGACAACGCGTGAATTCTGCGTGGCGCTTTGCTATTATCTTGCGAAATTCGACGAAGGATTGAAAGGTCTCGCCACTCGGCAATTGTCCCGAGGGATCGATCACTGCACTTCTGGTATAGTGGGTTCGCCAACCGCCGATCGCATCAAAGTTTTCCAGTGCAAAACCAGGGGGATCGATTTTGCTATGACATTGGGCGCAGGTCGGCATCTCGCGGTGCTTGACCAGTTGATCTCTGATGGTCGTTGCCCCTCGCGTGTCTGGCTCAATCTCAGGCACATCGTCCGGCGGTGGCGGCGGTGTGTATCCCAGCAAATTTTCCAGCACGTAAATCCCGCGCACCACAGGCGAAGTATCTACGCCATTGGCCGAAGCCATGAGAAAACTGCCCTGGCCCAGCAGACCACCGCGTGGTGTCCCTGTGAGCGGAACCCGGCGAAAATGATCTCCTTCAATATCTTCTATCCCATAATGCCGGGCAAGTTCCCGATTGAGAAAGGAATAATCAGCAGATAGAAATTCGCGGAGCGAAAGATTGTTGTCGAGTACGTGCCGAAAAAATGTCTCTGTTTCGGTCAACATAGCAGGGCCGAGATTGTCGCGAAAATAGACTCTAAAATCGGGGGAGGGTGGCATCTCACCAATGTTGTCATAGTCGAGCCACACGCGAATGAAATTTTTAACAAAGCGGTGCGATTTTGTGTCTTTGAGCATACGATGGATCTGCCTACTGAGCGTGGCCGGGTCGCTGAGTTTTTTCTGTTGAGCAAGTGATAGCAGTTCATCATCTGGTGCTGCAGACCACAGAAAATAGGATAATCGGGCAGATAGAGAATAATCATCCAGAGCACCTTCGCCTTCGTGTAAAAATAGAAAAGCAGGCGAACTGAGAATGGCTTGAAAACCCAGTTGTAATGCGTTTAGCGGCTCCATGCCATTGCTGAGTTTTTCATGCACAAGCAACTCAAATGGTGCGAGTTCTCCCGGGCGCAAAGGTCTGCGAAAAGCGGCTGTGGCAAATGCGTGCAGACGCTCAGAAATACGCTTTTGATCCAAATCTTCGGGTTTTAAATCGCCATACATCAACTGGTGCCCGCGTGGAGGCCAGTCTTTCATCTGGGGGCCGCTAACCTGAATTTCCCAAACCCTTAGCTTAGGTCCGCGGTAAATCTTGAGTAGCGCGTGATTTCTTTTATTGCCCGCTTTCTGATCCACAAAGGGCAGGATTTCGGGTTTTGGATTTTTTGCTTTGGTAAGTTTGCGAACCAGGGCTTTGGTTGCCAATGTTCCATTGCGGAAACGGACCTCAGGCTCAAATCCTTTTTCCAGATAAACATCCCATTCAAACCACTGAGGCTCTTCACGGGTCAGTTCAACAGTTGCAAGCGTGTATTCGCGAGAAATATTGCCGGTGCTCTCCACACTGCCTTTGCGATCTACGGCTGCCAGTTCCAGCACAAGCGGATCGCCTTTGGGAAAATCGTTGAGTTCTCTGTCATAATGGTGATCGCGATCAATTGCTGCCGCCCGCACCCTTATGGTGTAGGTGCCGCTGACAGGGGCACCACCATCCACCAGCGGATAAAAGCCAATATGACCGCCCCGGTAGTGACGTCCAGTCAGATCATCGTATCCCGTGTCTGACACAAATCGAAAGCGATCCACTCTAAAGACCTTGGGCAAGGAACTGGCCTGTTTGCCTGTAAAATAGAAGGGTGATTTTTGCACGTAATTTTTGGCTTCGGGTCTGGCTTCAAAACGCGTGGCACGGGTGACGGCTTCTTCGGCAACACGCAAATAGTGATCGAGCAACATGCCCGACGTGACAAGCCCGGCGGCATTGTTATCAAAGCCCTTGATCTTTACTTCGGGCGGAAAGTCCTCCGTTGGGTCCCAAGCTTCCATATTCAGGCCGAGTAAATCACCGAGTGTCTGGCGATATTCCCAGGCATTGAGCCGCCTTAGAGGTGTGTGCTGTCTTTTGCCCGACAATCGCATACGCGCTTCAGCAATTGATGCTGTAATTGTCTGAACTGTGGCGAGTACCTCATCTTTACCCGGCTGCATCTGACGCTTTGGCGGCATCGACTGCAGGTTGAGTTGATCGACAATATCCTGCCAGAGTTCTAATTCTTTGAAGTTGGCAATTGTCTCGGAAAACTGATCAAAGCGCCGATCGGCTTTTTGTACGCTTGAACCGTGACACTTTACGCAATATTGTGTGAGAAATGCCCTGGGCAGTTCTGCCCAGGCAGAATGCGCGCATAGCGTGAAGACAATGGCCATCAAAATCCGTTTCATGCTATCTCCATCGCAGAAAAGGTCCCTGTGCTTTTGCCAAAGCTATCTCGCTCTAAACCAAACCACTGCAAGGCGGAAAGCCAGAGGTTTGACAGGGGAATTCGTTTGTGTGCCTCAGCAGGACACACGAGATGTCCCTGGTGTTTCAAACCGCCCCCAGCGAGAATCACCGGCAAATTCCTATTGGAATGCCTTGAGCCATCGCCCATGCCACTTCCCAGAACGACCAGCGTGTCGTCAAACACATTTGTTTCTTTGAGGCGATCCAGAAACCGACTAAATTGAGTCATCAAATATTTTTCCACAACCTGGAGGTCTTTCAATAGCTCTTCATTCTTGCCGTGATGCGAAAGGCCGTGATATCCGCCCAGGTTGAGTTCGGACGTCTTAAAGCCCAGAGGAATTTCAAAGGTCACAACCCGTGTCGAGTCGGTTTGTAATGCCAGCGTTAGCAGATCATAAAAAAGCGGCATTTCCTCAATTTGCATCCGTTCGAGGTCTTCCACAGGTTCAATTGGGGATTCTGGCTTGGGTTTGTCGAGCCATTCGCGCGACATTTGCAGACGACGCTCGACATCGCGCACCGAAGTCAGATATTGATCGAGCTTACCGCGGTCCGCCGCATTCAACTGCCCATCGAGTGTCTTTGCCGACTCGAGCAAGGCGTCAAGCACACTGCCCCGATTTGATAATGTACGACGTTCTGCGCTTCGCATAGCCTCATCGTTCTGTACAAATAAAGCCTGAAAAATGCGGGCGGGGTTGTTAATTGGTGCCACGTTTACGCCCGACCGCGTCCATACCATGTCTGTACCTCTGCCCAACCCTGCAGTAATCGAGGGAAAGCGCGTTGTACTGCCCACATGCTCCGCCGCTACCTGGTCCAGCGTCATATTCTTTTCGGGAAAACCCGCGGCTTCTTCCTTGCGTATGCTGCTCAGGAATACATGCACGCCGGAGTGTCCACCGCCGGTACCGTGATCGAGATTAGAAAAGATAGTAAAATCATTTCGGTGTGAATCGATATACTTCAGCGTCAGGCTCGTCTCATAGTCCTTACCGGACTGCTCGGGAAAAAGTCCGCCCGGCCAAAATCCCAGATGAGTGCCCACGCAGACCAGACGCCTCGGATTTGCCGCTCCGTACACCATTCTGCTTTCTAAGAAAGGCAAAGATAGTGCTATGCCTGCACCCTGTAAAAAGTGCCGACGATTAACCCTCGCTTGCAAAAGTTCAGAAATGA
>JAGWBW010000185.1:6347-7015 GCA_021295695.1 Candidatus Latescibacterota bacterium | reverse complement strand
GTTGTCACCATCGCGCAGGTGCGTCGATATTCCTCGCATTGGGGATACACATTCACGCCCGAAGCCTGTACGATTTCAATACCGGGTGCTGTGCCAAATAATTCCAGGTTGGAACCGCAAGCCGTGTTGTTCTGCTCTTTCTCATCGACTACTACCAGATTGTGGGATAGACTGCTTTTTACCCAGACCTGCCCGCTGCGGCCGTCTGGAAGTTGCTGGCTACTACCGGAAAAATAACCGCGATCCGAGGCGAGTTCTTCCCCATAAGCGTAATAGCTCAGGCTCAAAATATCTTGCTGCCGGTGACCGGTTTGCAGGGTCCACCTGTGCTCATTGCCATTTAGATAAAGCGCGGTGTCATTTCGACCGCCGCGCAAGACGCCCACATGCCAGCCGGGGAACCACTCGGTATGCAGGGGTAGTACCGTTGACTCTGCCCGTAGATTATAAGGGCGGTACCACAGCGCGTATTCCTGGCCTTTTTCGGATAGAGGTGCTCCCTGTATGAGTTCCAGAAAACCGGCGTACGCGCCGCCGAGACGGACGGCGAGAATTTCAGCGGAGAGGAGGTTCGCTTCGGTATCATACCGCGTATCGCCAATTATTGGCATGCGGTTGCCGGGTGCGAGCATTCTTGCCAGAGATAGCAAGGAGAGAGGGTAACGTCC
>JAGWBW010000185.1:5560-6253 GCA_021295695.1 Candidatus Latescibacterota bacterium | reverse complement strand
CTGGCGATTCCGAGTAAAAACCATCGTGATGATACCGCTCCGCCAGCATCCGATTGAAGCCATTTAGTGCGTGTCGCACTTTCTGTGGGTGATCCAGAAGCATCCCTACCGCAGCGCTTAATACAAAAACTGCCGTGCCCTTGTTGCTGAGGGAATTCCAATGCATCATGTCCGCACATCCGGCGAGAATCAGGTCCTCCGTTATCCGTCGCTCTGTATCTCTATCCAGCAGCCGGTGACCGGGCGCGTACTCTGCATCGCGGATCAGGTCGTAGGCAACGGTCAATACAAATAGTGCCCCGGCATCGCTTCCCTTTCCGTGGACATTCATGCGGCCCGCGCCCCAGAATCCGTTGTTCAGTGTCGAATAATCCTCAAACTGGTGCAAATCGTAAGCGTGGCGGATCGCGCCTTTTGGAAAGCGCCCTCCGCGAGGACCACCTTCGGCCTCTTCTTTGCCCATATTGGCGGCTACCTCTGCAGGCGGCAAGTCCGCAATACTTCCGTCGTAGGAATGGTAGAGATAATTCGGGAATACCCGGGCGATTCTGTCGAGAATCCACACTGCGCGCTCCGCGTATCCAATTTCACCGGTTACTGCGTACAGTTTGGCAAGTGTCAATGCCTGGCTTCGTGCCCAGCCTACTTTGCGATCTCGGATATGTCCGCTAAAACTCGTCATTGTGGGGCGGT
>JAGWBW010000185.1:0-5554 GCA_021295695.1 Candidatus Latescibacterota bacterium | reverse complement strand
TGGGATCGGCTACTTCTTCGGGCGTTTCGTAATAGGTGAATTTTTGACCCATCCGCGGGCATACGAGTACGCCGGTCTCCAGGTACTCGGCGTTGGGGTAAACTGCGCCACAGGTGCGACACGTAATCTCATCCGGACTGTCAATGTGCCAGTCAAAGAGTCCACCGCCCATTAGCGATTGCTTGCCCACACAGTTCGGACAGTTCTGACCATAATGCGTGCCGGGGGTCAATTCGGGGATCATTGTGTCAAAAAACGCCCGATCTTGCTGCATGGCAAATGCAACGTTTTGCGCCCAGCCATTCACAGATTTTGCCGGGCGTTTTCGATGTCCTGGGATTTGTACATTTCGGCCTTTCCCTTATGTCATATAGAGTGTATCGGCTGTCTTGCCCAAAATCCATGCTCTATCTTCATCTGACAGAAAATCCATCGCTTCAACCACGCGAAAACCAACGGCCTCCCCGCGCTGCGGATTTTCCGGAAATCCCGTACATCCCAGCATCCGTTCAGGTCCAAAAGCCTCGTACACGGCTTTGACATAGGGATATATATCTTCGTGTGGCCAGGGCTGCTCGGAAATCCCATCGATCCGGGTCGCTTTTACAAAAAGATTGGGATACTTTGCCGCTGCCAGTAAAATCCCGAAATTGCCGTCCAGCCCCTCGGACAGGATCGGTTCGCCCAGATGATCTACTATCACATTTACCTCGGGAAATTGCTGCAACATCGGCTCCAGTAGTGGAATCTGATGGCAGCGTCCAAACCATGTAAACGGTACGCCCAGTCTTTGTGCCGTCTCCCAAAGCGCATGCTGCCCAGGGCCTGACAACCACGATGCATCCCGATCTTTAATCGGATACAATCGCATCCCCTGCACCCCGTGATCCCGGTGCAGACGCGTCAGCGTTTCGGGCGCGTCGGATTTCAGGGGATCGATCAGCGCTACCCCGTGCAGGCGATCTGGAAATCGCCTCAAACAATCGTACATATAGCGATTGTCATACCCGTGATACATACACTGGATCAGTACGGTGCGGTCGATTTCATTGAGATCCATGTACCTGATGAGATTTTCCACCAGCCCCGGATAATCGGGCCGTTGCGTGGTCATATCATCATTATGGGTAAACGGCGGTGCCCCCATTGTCCATACGTGTACGTGAGAATCGATTCGCATGGTTTTCTCCTGTTCAATGACGCGCTACTCATCTCCATCCGCCATAACAAGCTTACAAAGAGCATCGAGCGTAATCCCCATGGGGATCATTTCCATCTGCCCGCAGAAATCTCTAATTGATCTGAGTATCAACTCCAGGTTCTGCCTTGCGGGATGTCTGGGATCGGAATAATCCTGGTCATTATGGCTGTCCGTCACAAGGGTGCCAAACCGGGGATCTTCGGTTCGGAAACGATTCAGTACATCCCGAATAACCGCTCTGTGGTCGTACGTGTGCGGGACATAGGACCATTCATAACCTTGCTCGCCCGCATGGCCCTGTGCAACTGGTCTGCCAAATGCTGCGGATACCGGCACATTGATAAAGTCGCTATTTCCTCGAATCAAACGAAACCCCAGATGCGCCCGGTGGGGATAGGGCTCTGCACCGGCCCAAACACTGCAGTGCGCGGGCAGAACCCGTCCCGGATTTGAAAGACTACCGCCCACAAATCCCAGTTCGCGCAGCACGCCGAATGTGCAATCATTGGCCGAAAAATAACCCGCTCTGAAATAACGGGGTGTCTTGCCCAGCGCAGATGCCCATACCTCCATTGCCTCTTGAATAATCTCGCGCTGCGCACGCGCAGAATACGCGCCCAGATCGTATTTGTATCTCCCTCCTCTGAGCTTGTATGGATGTAAATGCAGTCCCAAACACGCGCCCTGATCCTGCAGCGTCTGAAGTAGATCTGCATTCTCAAGCGCTACTTCCGGGTGTGCAAAAATCGTGACAGGAAACCCGTACGTCTTTGCCGTCTCAACGTAAAAACAGATCGACCGTTCACTCTCCCGGTAATCTGCAGGACCACTGCCCGACATCCGCCTGGCATGGAGGGTCACATCGGACCTGGCCGTCTCGCAATCCATTGTTAGCAATACATAAACTTTTTTCAAACTACGCCCCTGTATGATAGTCTGGTTCTCACAGATTTAAAATCCTCACTGCATTGTTGTGCAAGATATCCTCCAGTGCGTCGGGGGCGAGTATGCGATCGAGGAATGGGAGGCTCAATTGCGCGAAACACGCGCCGCGGGAAAGGCCCGCACCTTTGCCATCTCTGCACGGGCAATCTGTGGCAAACATCAGTTTTTTGCCATGACGCGCCAGAAATCCCGCGGTAAAATCCTCGTCTCGCGTCAGTCCGCCCAGGCCCGAACCCGCGGATAAATCGGCAAACATATTGGGATAGTCTGCCAATAGCCGATCTATTAAGCCGCCGGGTTTGACCGGGCCTTTGGGATACAGGGTTTCTTCGGGGGTGGGTACGTCGGCGCTGATATGCACCCACCACGATTGGGCATGGCCGATGAATTTAATATTGGGAAATTTTTTTAGTAGCACTTCGAGGTATTCAATTCCCTGGTTATATCCCCGCTCGCCTTCTTGAAAATGCCATGTTACGGGCCAGTTCAATTCATTGCAGACTGCCAATACTTTTGCCAATCGCGGATCGTCCAGTCGCAGGTGCTGTTTTTGTTCGCCATAGCCCTTAAAGATACCGCTGGCGGCGCGTTTTTCCAGTTCGGATACGGCGTCTTCTCGCGTGACATCTACATGGCAGAAGGGGATGATGGTATCCGGGTAATCCCGATGTGCCTTTACAATGTCTTCGGTCATCCAGCCAAACTCGTCGTCGCCATCTTCAATGGGTAGCATGACGGCTTTTTCTGCGCCGATGGCTTTGATATGTGTGATGGTCTCTTCAACCGATCTGCCGTTGTGCGTGAGATGTAAATGCGCGTCGATCATGCCAATACCTCCAGCAACTTTTCTGCGACTATGGCTTCTTCACCCGTTTGCATGGTCATCGGGTCGATCAAAATACCTCTGGGACTTCGCCGCACGACAATTGACGGCTCGCCTTCTTTCAATGCGTGGATTACGACATCGCGCTGTTCGTCCGGCAAGTCTATGTATGCGCGGGGCGCGAATTCGGGCGCGGCATCCTGTCCTTCGGCCATCACATAGGCGTTTGTGATATCTTTGACTGCATCTACGACAACGCGAGCTTGTCTGTGCCAGCGCTGGCGGTCTTCATCATCGCTTCGGCTCAAAAACAGATCTATAGCCGCGATTAATCCCAGGATTTCTTCTTTGCCGACTTTCATGCCGCGTCCAATGGCCGAGTGGGGACTCGCATTGATCCGCACGGCTTCTACGTAGTCCTCTTTCCCTACGACCAGACCGCTGTTTTGAGGTCCGCACAAACCCTTGCCGCCGCTGAATGTCACCAGGCTCGCACCCATTTCAACGAATTCGGTTAAGTTTGAACGGGGAGGCAGTTGTGCAGCCGCATCTACCATGACGGGCACGCCTTTTTTTTCGGCGCCAGCAATGACTTCTGCAAGCTGTTCTTTGTTTTGTTTACCCAGGAAATGTACCACAGCCGCTGTTTTTTCACCGATTCCGCCAATGAGGTCTTCACTGGTTACCGCTTGTTTGCTGCCAACTCGTATGAGTTTGCCACCGCAGACTTCAATGCCTTGATGGATGTACGTATGGCTATCGACCAGGCTGATTACAAATTCATTTTTCCATCCCTGGGTATGTGGCAACTGGCGTGCTTTTTCTATGTCCGGTCCTGTCAAACACGCCGCAGCGGACAATTGTACACCGCTGGCTGCGCCACAGGAGATAAAGGCTGCGGGTACGCCAATGCGGTCTGCCAGATATTCGCCTGCTTTTACGAGCAGGTCGTTCAAATCGACAAATGACCCTCCTGCCGCGCACATCGCCTCCAGTACTTCATCTGGCATTAAGCTGCCGCCCAGTGTGGTAATGGTGCCACTCGCATTGATAAATGGTTTTACGCCGAGTGTGTCGTAGGTGATCATGTGCGGTCCTTTCAATAAGGAAACGTCTCTGAATCCTCTGCCTGTGATAGTTCAGCAAGGAATCGCCCGGTTCCTTCCACGGCTGAGTTTAAGACTGTTTCACCTTTTTGCGCTGAGGCTTTTCGCGCATCGCCGCCAGCTGATGCGGGCAGATACAAATGCCAGGGGCGCACAAAGTCGATGTCAAATTCCCGTAGTGTTTTCAGTTTGGGATATTGGGGTGGGTTGTTGGCAATCAGATTTTCGCGCACGAGTTCGGGGCGCAAGAACATGATTTGAGAGGTTTCTTCTTCGCCTGCGTGATCGCTGCGATTTTCCCAAATAGCTTTTGCGTCTTCCGATGCACAGGATCCCGTGCTGATCAAGCATGTGAAGAGGTTATCTTGTGCGGCCAAATCGCGCTGTGTCGCGCGGATGACGTCGGGGTTGCCGCCGTGACCATTGATGAATATAATGCGGTGTACATTTTCCGCGCGGCACATTGCGACCAGGTCTTTCAACAGGTTCATAAATGTGGGGACTTGCATGCGGCACGCAAATGGAAAGGCGCGAAAATTGTTGTTTAAACTCATCCGCTGCGTGGGCAAACACAGGACGCGTCCGTCCAATTCATTGGCTTTGCGCGTGCCTCCGTAAGCGACGTATTCCACTTGAAAGCTGTCTGTTCCATAGGGCAATGCAGGTCCGTGTGGTTCGGTGGAGCCTATGGGGATGACCGCCACATTGGGCGCGAGTGCTCGCACGTCGTCAATGGTCATTTCTTCCAGGATGCCCGAGAAATTCTGGCGCATAAAATAAGCCTCGTCTATGTGTAATGCTGTGCGAATGGTGGGACGCTCATGATAAGTCGCCATTTCTCCCATGTCAAGGTATCGGCAGAGGAAGGGACAGGGTAATATTACGCAGCTTGACCGACGCTGTTCTCAGTGTTATTATGGACGCCCGTTTTTTTATTTTTCCTATTTCGGTGTCCTATGACCATTCGCGCGATCATCATTGGCCTTTGCCTATCTGTTTGGGTGAATTTTTGGCCTGCGTATAGCAGTCTAATTCTGCGTTCGTGGGGATTTTGCCCATTTATCTGTGGCTTTTCTCATTCCCTTTTTGGCCTTGCTCGCTTTTAATTACGTTTTTTCGCATAGATTTAAGGGCCTCTCATCCTTTGAACTCATCGCGATATGTAGCATCGGTATGGTGGCTGCCAATATGCAAGGCGAGTGGCTTTCGGGTTATTTTCTCGGCGTTGTTACTGCGCCCATTTATTTTGCATCAACGCAAAATATGTGGGACGAAAGGCTGTGGCCGTATTTTTCCGAGTGGAATGTGCTGACAGACCGCGCTGCGGCTACGGGATTTTACGAGGGGTTACCGCCCGGTGCCCCTTTTCCCTGGGATGCGTGGATCGCACTTTTTCCTGGCTGGGTCCTTTTTTTGGGTGCTGTATTTCTCGCCAATTTTTGTGTGGTTATTCTCCTTCGCAAACAGTGGATGGAACAC
>JAGWBW010000184.1:8284-8829 GCA_021295695.1 Candidatus Latescibacterota bacterium | reverse complement strand
GCGGATGCGGTGCGCGTTCTTATGGAGGCGGGTGCAGATCACACGTCGGGTATTTATCCCCATCGCGATGCTACGGACGCGCTTACTATGGCAGATGAACGCGGTCTGGATGATATTGTTGAGATTTTGCGAGAGGAGGATGAGAAACGCAAACTCGCGGCTTGCAAGAATATTACTATTACGGAGGAGAATGACGCGCTTTTTGAGGCTATTCGGGAGGGGCGGATGATGGAGACAGTGGAAATTCTCTATAAGAATCCCAATTTGCTCGACGCCTGCCATCGCAATGGCGGTAGTGTGATTCACACTGCGGCGTCTCTTGGAAATTATGAGCTTGTTCAATATCTGCTCAAGCGCGGTGCAGATATCACGCATCTCACGCCCGAGGGCCAATCGCCTCTCGATGGCGCTGTTCACAATATTCGCGGGCGCAACAGGCCGCTCAATGAGGGGTGTTTGATTTGTGCGGGTATTCTGCTTCAGGCTGGCTGCGAGCAATCGCTTGAGTCTGCTGTCGCGCTTGGAGACCTTGGTTTTGTTCAAGA
>JAGWBW010000184.1:7311-8134 GCA_021295695.1 Candidatus Latescibacterota bacterium | reverse complement strand
TGGCTCATGCGGCGGGTCACTCACAGTATGAGATTGCTGAACTTTTGCTCGAGCGCGGTGCTGATCCCAATGCCAGCATTTACGCGAGTGGCAATCCCATAGCGGCTGCGTATAATAATCGCGACAATAAAATGAAGGGTTTGCTGTTTAGATACGGTGGGGTTTTGGATCATATCACTGCTGGGCTTGAAGGCGAGACGTCTGCTGCTGCGGTTGCACTCCACAACGATTCTTCTCTTGCGGAGAGGCTGTTGTGGGCTGCTGGATGTGGGGGCGATCCCAATATTGTGGGGATGTGTCTGCGTCAACTCGAGTGGGCTCCCGATGATGGTCGCTGGTTTGGATTGCTGGAGCAACCTGTGCGCCTGTGGCGTACCCACCCCCATCGCAGATTTCGGGATTTTGATCGCACGGTTTATCCCGAGATTTTTCGCATGATTCTCGATCATGGCGTCAGTCCCAATCTGGTCGGGCGTTTCGGGTATCGCCTTGCCCATCATATGGCGGCGTGTGGAGTTGTGTGGGGAGAGGTGATTATGACTGAAGCAGAGCGCGTCGCCTTTGCCACAATTCTGCTCGATTATGGTGCAGACCTCGATGTGGTTGATGAGCTTTTGCAATCTTCACCGCTTGGCTGGGCCGTGCGGTGGGGGAAATACGATCTCGCGCGTCTCTATCTCGAGCGCGGTGCCGATCCCACGCTGGCGGGTGCTGATTGGGCAACGCCACTCGCCTGGGCAGAGAAAAAAGGGTATGAGGATATTGCCGATCTCATCAAACGGTATCTTTGAATATGGATATCATCTAAAACGCCATCGGAAAT
>JAGWBW010000184.1:2265-7182 GCA_021295695.1 Candidatus Latescibacterota bacterium | reverse complement strand
AGTTGAGGTGGTTTTTTTGCCGGAGGGTGAAAAGCAGGCCGATTATTTGTCGGGTGTGGAAGTGCTTTTTGGTCGGCTTGCCGAATCCGAATTTGACCGTGCAGATGCGTTGAAGTGGGTTCAGCAGCCCCATGCAGGGGCCGAAGGACATTTGTATGAGAAATTTAAGAATAGCGATATGGTTTTGACCAATGCGGGGGGATTGTTCGGTCCGCAAATTGCAGAACATGCGTTTGCGCTTTTGTTGGCGTTGACGCGACAGATTCACACGCAGTTGGCGTTTATGAAGACCAGGCACTGGGAGCGGGTGCCGTGTTTGGAACTGGCGGGTATGACGATGGGTATTATTGGATTGGGGGGTATTGGGCAGGCGATTGCAGACCGCGCAAAAGCGTTTGAGTTTCGGATTATTGCCGTGGATCCCGAGGATATGGATTGTCCCGATTCTGTGGATCTGTTGGAAAAGATGGATTATTTACCCGAGCTTATGTCGCAGTCCAATGTGGTTATGGTGTGTTGTCCCAGCACGGCTGAAACACATAAGATGCTATCTGGTGACATGTTTGACCGATTGGCAGAGGGTAGTTTTCTCGTCAATGTGAGTCGGGGAAAGGTGGTGGATGAGGAGGCTATGATTGCAGCGTTGCGGTCGGGCAAACTGGCGGGTATTGGGCTGGATGTGACCTATACGGAACCATGTCCGGAAGACAGTCCGCTGTGGACCGAACCCAATGTGATTTTGACATCGCACAGTGCGGGGTCTTCACAACATATTCGGAGGCGCGCTATGGTGCGGTTTGTGGATAATTTGCACAGATATGTGAGGGGTGAGGCGCTGCAGAATGTGGTGGATAAGGAGAAGGGGTATTAGAGGCGGGGATTGCAAAGACTACTTATTCCCCCAAAAAAGATGCTTTCCAGAGATTTGCAAAGTGGTGTTTTACCCATTTTAATGGTTTTTGGGCGAGTGCGTTAAACCCACCCCACGTCCACCGCGTGGGGTGAGTTTTTTTTGTTATTTGTTGGAATAGTTCTCGGCGGTCTGCGTCCAACCAGTTCAGTGTGTCCGACAGATAGATCAATTCGCGCTCGTATTCCAGAGATACCATCGCCTCCATGTGTGTATCGACTTTGTCGGCTTCTTTTAATTTTGTTTTTGGGCATACTGTGTATCGTTCTGTGGATAAGAAAGAAGATATCCATTGATAGGGTACCTGGTCGTGTGCGGATTCAGCGGTGGCGTTGACCTGTGATACCTGGTTCAAAATACCGTAGGTGCGACAGGTCAGGGGGCGCGCAGGGTGGATTGAGCAGCCGCCTTCGGATGTCAAAAACGGACAACGGCGCGGGCGTTCTTCGACTGTGTTCAGAAATTCCCGCTGTTTTTTCGGGTCAAAGTGTGCGCGCACATAATCTATGATATTGAGGTATTCGACGGCGTAAAGCGGATACATGGTTGCAAAGTCGTCGTCGTATTCGGCATCTGTCAGTTCGCAACAGCTTCCCGGTGCATCGCAACCTGCACACGATACAGCGGGAACCTGTGCGTACACTGCGTTTAAGCGCGCGCGGGTCTCTTCGGGTAAAATTGGTGATGCGATTTGCAATAAAGAGTCACTCACTTTTTGTGCCTTTAAGAGATGTCGATATTGTAAAATGCGTTTCGCCCGGGATAGACAGCGGCATCGCCCAGTTCTTCTTCGATACGCAGTAGTTGATTGTATTTTGCAATGCGATCCGAACGCGATGCCGATCCCGTTTTGATCTGTCCGGCATTGGTTCCCACGGCAATATCGGCAATGGTCGTGTCTTCGGTTTCACCCGAGCGATGCGAGATGACGGCTGTATATCCCGCGCGTTTGGCTGTTTCAATGGCTTCTAATGTCTCGGTCAGGGTTCCAATTTGATTGACTTTGATGAGTATGGAATTGCCCACTTTTTCTGAGATCCCGCGTTTTAAGCGCGTTGTGTTGGTGACAAATAGATCATCGCCAACCAGTTGAACTCGGTCACCCAATTCGGCTGTTAGCGCGGCCCATCCAGCCCAATCGTCTTCGTCCAAACCGTCTTCGATGGAGACAATGGGATACCGGCTCGTCCAGTCTTTCCAAAATGCGGTCATCTCAGCCGAAGATCGTTTGGATCCGTCCGATTTTTTGAATACGTAGTGCTCGCCGTCGTAAAATTCACTCGATGCGGGGTCCAGTGCCAGCAAGATATCGTCGCCCAGTACATAGCCAGCGTTTTTGATTGCCTCGGCAATGATATCGAGTGCTTCGTCATTAGAGCCCAAACTCGGTGCAAATCCACCTTCATCGCCTACGCCTGTGCTATAACCCGCTTTTTTCAGGACATCGCGCAATGCGTGAAAAATTTCGGCACCTGTGCGCAGGCCTTCTGCAAAATTTTCAGCGCCTGCGGGCATGACCATAAATTCTTGCAGATCAACGCTGCTATCGGCATGCGCGCCACCGTTCAAAATATTCATCATTGGCACGGGTAATTGACACGCTGAGGCCCCGCCGATATAGCGATAGAGGGGCATGCCATAAGCCATCGCCGCCGCTTTAGCAGCCGCGAGAGAAACGCCCAGGATGCCATTTGCGCCGATCGCACCCTTATTGGGTGTGCCATCGACATCGCGCATGACCTGATCGATTTTTATCTGGTCTGATGGGTCAAGCCCAACAACGGCTTTGGCAATTTTATCGTTGACATTTTGGACGGCTTTTTTCACGCCCTTGCCCAAATAGCGCGCTTGTCCATCGCGCAATTCTACAGCTTCGTGTACGCCTGTGGAAGCTCCCGAAGGTACGGCTGCGCGGCCGATAATGTCCGAACACAGGCGCACATCAACTTCGACAGTTGGATTTCCTCTTGAATCCAGTATTTCACGGGCGTGAACCGCCTCAATCTTCGTCATATCCCAACTTCCTCCTCTGGTATTGGTGATGGTTATGTGTTTTCTGTTTTGCTCAGTGTCATGCGTATTTTTCGCAGATCGCCCATCGCATGTTGCATGCGGTGGGACATAATTTGTGACAAACGGCAGAGAATTTTGAATCCCATCCTGGGGTGCGTGTGTATCAAATCGACCAGATCTGAACGGAAGAATCCGACCAGTTCACTTTGTCCGATTGATATGATAGAGGTCGCGGGCTGTGTATCCCCCAATGGTATAATTTCGCCCACCAATTCGCCTTCTTTCAGGGTGTCGATTACGATTTGTTCGCCATCGGCGAGGTGTGGCACGACATGGACGGTGCCGGATACGACGACAAATAAACCCGATCTCGGTGTTGGGATCATTTCGCCAGGGACAAATCGCCTGCGATGCACAATGCGTTCGATGGTGTGCAATTCCTGCCGGGTCAGTGTATCGAATAGTGCGAGCCGAGCGAGAATATCCTGCAAATTTTCTTGTTTATTGCCGCGCAGTGTCATGTTACCCCATTCGGGGTCCTGGAAATTTGGAGAATTATTCGCCATTTTTTATACCTTTCCCCGTCTGCCGGAAATAAATTTGGCGAGTTGTCGATGTAGATGGGCGCGCACCTCTGGGTTATCTGGATCCAATGCAATGGCCTGGCGAATAAAGAAAATGGCGCGCTCGGTATTGCCTATCTGGTAATACAATTCGGCCAGTGTGTCCAGGTAGGAAGGCGTGTGTGGGCGCAGGCGCAAAGACCGCCGCGACAGGCGAATGCCTTCGCGCAGGTGAATTCCCTGAACGGCATATATCCATGCGAGGTTATTCAGGCTGCTGTCGTCGAGGGGATTGAGCATCAGTGCTTTTTTGTAAAATTCCTCAGCGCGCTCATAGTTTTTGCGCTCGTAATAGACATTGCCCAATTCGCCGTGAGAGCGGGCATGTATTGCCGATTCATCGTCATTTTTGGGCTCAATATTCAGCACCTGTACATAAGCTTCTTCGGCGCGCTCGGGCCATTTTAATACCATGTAAAGACCGCCCAGTTGAAAATGTGCCCACATGGTTTTCGGCCACTGTTCGATAACTGTTTCCAAAAGGGTTTGCGCTTTGCTCAACCGGTCGTGGGATAGATAGAGGCTGACGAGGTCGCGGTAAGATTCCCGATGCGCGGGTACCTGAGATACGGCTTTTTCCAGCCACGCGATAGCAACTTCTGGTCTCTCGAGTGCTTCATTGATGATTGCGAGGTCGCGGTACAAGCGCATATAATCGGGGGCCAATCCGAGCGCTGTTTCAAACTCGACTCGCGCTGCGTCGTATTGGCTGCGTCTTAAATATGCCCTGCCCAACCACCGCCGCAAAACCGCGTCTTCTGGGCAAATATCCACAGTAGCCTGAAATATCGCCAGCGCTTTTTCGCGATCGCCATTGGCCTCAAGAGCAACTGCGCGGTCTAACTGGCGATACGCCCGATACTCGGCACAGCCAGACAAGAGCATGACGGATGCGAGCAGGCAAAAGAGAATTGTGCGCGTGTTGTCCATAGGTCTATTCCTCAACGGAAGTATAGAAATCGCAACGGGGGTTGTCAAGGCGCAAAGGTGTTTTCTCTTGACGCATATAGGCGGGGGGGTATAATTAGGCTAATAAATATCTGTTCACTTTTTTGCTGTGAGGTTTTTCATGTCGCGTATCTCTTTCGTTTTTGTTTTTTTGTTTTGCATCTCCTGTGGGGGACCTCAGGAGGGTATGCAGACGCAAAGTTTGATGATTGCAACAGCCACGCCCGGCGGCACGTATTATCCGGTAGGTGTTGCGCTGAGTACGACGATTACACAGAAGCTACAACCCAAAATTGTGGCGGCGGCCATTAATTCTGCGGGGTCGGGCGAGAATATTCAGATGCTGGTCAATCGAGAGGCACATCTGGCGATTTTGCAGGGTTTGTACGGTGCTATGGCTTATCGCGGAGAGGGTACCTATCA
>JAGWBW010000184.1:853-1885 GCA_021295695.1 Candidatus Latescibacterota bacterium | reverse complement strand
CGCGGTATATTATTCCGGCCAATACGTATCCCGGGCAGTCCGAAGCGATTGAGACGATTGCACAACCCAATTTTTTGGCGTGCAGAGCAGATTTGCCCGAGGATGTGGTCTATGAGATTACCAAAACGATTTATGAAAATCTATCGGAAATTCAAAATATCCATAAAGCCACGCTCGCAATGTCTATCGAGAAAGCCACGATGGGTTTGGCTGTTCCCTTGCATGCGGGTGCTGTGCGCTACTATAGCGAGAAAGGTATCGACATTTCGCCGTCTCTTATGGGGGAATGAGTTAGAATTCCGATTTGCCAAATATGCCAGAATCTCATAGAACCATATTTAATCAGGACCGCGGCGGCGAAGTGAGTACACCGCATCGCGTGCTTACAGGCAGGCATCATGTGCTCGTTCTCGTTGCGGGGGTTTGTCTGTCTCTGTTTCATCTGTGGAGCAATACGCTGGGTGTTTTGCCCGAATTGCAGCGCAATGCCGCCCATTATGCCTTCATTCTTTTTTTGGGATATTTGCTTTATCCCATCTCTGCGCGCTATGCCTCGCGCACGCTGATTCTCGATTATATTTTCGCCATCCTATCTCTCGCTGTTGCCCTTTATCTCGTGTTTTTTGAGGATGCGCTGCACGCCCGCAACGAAGTTCCGAATACGACTGATCTCGTTTTTGCGGGTATTGCGATTCTCCTTTTGCTCGTTTTTATTCCGCTGCTCGCGCTTGTTTTTCTCACTTACGCGCTTTTTTGGGGGCAATATCTTTCCGGTATATGGGCGTTTCCAGGGGTGTCATTTCCGCGGTTGCTCTACCGCATGTACTTCGCGCCCGATGGTATTTTTGGAACTATTGCGACTATTTCATCTACTTTTGTCGCGCTTTTTGTGCTTTTTGGTGCGTTTCTCCTGCGTTCGGGTGCGGGCGATTTTATGATTCGTCTGTCGCTCGCGTTGCTCGGGCGCACAGTGGGCGGGCCGGCAAAGATGGCGGTTTTTGCCAGCGGTATGCTCGGTTCAATTTCGGGGAG
>JAGWBW010000184.1:0-748 GCA_021295695.1 Candidatus Latescibacterota bacterium | reverse complement strand
CCGATTATGGGTGCGGGCGCGTTTATTATGAGTCAGTGGACGCAAATCCCCTATCTGACCATTGTCGCGGTGTCCTTTATTCCCGCGCTTATCTACTTTTTGAGTGTGACCTTTTTTATTCATTTTCGCGCGCGGAAGCGGGGAATTGCGCCCTTGTCTGCTTCGGAACTTCCGGATATCCGCGAGACTGTCCGCGAAGGCTGGCATTTTGCGATTCCTATTGCGGTACTTGTGGGTACTCTTATCTACGGTTTTACACCCACATTTGCAGCGGCAATAGGGACCGCGAGTATTGTTGTTGCGAGTTGGTTGAATAAGAACACGCGCATGCACATCGGTGATATTGTCGATGCACTTGCGCTGGGTGCTCGCAATATGATTACCACCGGCATTATTCTTTTGTGCGCTGGTATTATTGTCGGTGTGGTGCTGATGGTGGGTGTTGGGATCAAATTTTCTTTGCTCATTTCGGCGATTGCCGGAAGCAGTGTGCTCATTACGGTTGTGCTCATTGCTATTGCGTCTCTGATTCTGGGCATGGGTTTGCCTGTGACGGCATCTTATATCGTGCTCGCGGTGCTGGCTGCGCCTGCGCTGACCAGTCTGGGGGTGAGTTTGATTGCGGCGCATTTGCTGATTTTCTGGTATTCACAGGATGCCAATGTTACACCGCCGGTTTGTCTGGCTGCGTATTCCGCTGCTGGTATTGCGGGTGCAAATCCGTTGCGTACGGGTTTTGAGTCGTGGC
>JAGWBW010000183.1 GCA_021295695.1 Candidatus Latescibacterota bacterium | reverse complement strand
CCGTAGTATCCTGAGACCGATCAGAAAAAGAAAAAAGACCAAGATATAGGCAAATGCCTATCCCACCTCAGAGGCAAACCCGAGATTTACCAGGACATTAATCGCGACAATGCTGATGGCTGCCCCTGCAACAAAACAGATCGCTGTCACAATTTTGCCCGAGACGAGTGCGATAAAAGCACATACGAAAAATATCCCGAAGAGGATCATCGCATAGGTCTCCAGCGGCATTGCGTCCTCCTCACCAATAAGTACAGAATCTATCCCTGCCCTCGTACAGCCACCACCAGCGTTTTGTCGTCATCAGTGCGTTTGCAGACCTGCTCCGAACGGAGAAAGTCTGCCAGTTTGTTATCTGTCTCCTTACCCGCTCCTTGTCTCTCTACAAAATTGATCAGGGGATCAAAAAAAGGCGCGAAGGGCACGCAATCAGGATTTTCTACGGCCAGATTCAGCAGCCCATCGGTAATAGCTACCAGAGCCTGTACAGGCTCATAGAATTGGACGACTATCTGTTTCATAGCCCTATCACCTGTCAAAAAGTAGGTTGAGTTGGCGTATTCGCCTCGTTGCGGCTTCCCCGCTACAAATAATGCCTCTGCAGTAAATCGGGCTACCACCAGGCCGTCCCCCAACTGAGTTACGACCAACTGGGACGGTGTGGCTACAACACAAGTCAATGTCGTAGCCAAGTCGCGCAGGTCTCTGTCCCCTGCCTGCGCCACCAGAGCTTCTTTGGCCTGGTCGAATACCGACCTCATGAATTTCTTCCAAGCCCTCTTCTTTGACGGCACTTTAGCGGTCAACAGGTCCTCCATTTTATCGCAGGCCACCTTCGTCGCTCGTTGTGCTCCTTCTTCCGAAAACGGTGCGCTACCAGCCCCATCTGCCAAAGCTATGATCAGACAATCGCCCAATACCCGATAATCATGAGCATCCTGACAAGGTTTGGATTCCCAGGTGCCTTGCACTGAAACACCAGATACATGCCACGTTTTCGAGCAAGGCTTGGAATCATCGGACATGTTTTCCATTACTTCCTCGTTAATCTCCTGGTTTTCTTCAGTCATTATAGTCACCTCTATTTTTAACAAGCTAAATGCGTTCTGTCCAGTACTGTCAATACGCCGAACACGTTGCGACCTTAACTCGTCGAATCGAGTTGCGCGGTCAATGCTCCCAAGCAGCGGTCGAGATTGCCCAGATTTTTCGCTATCTCATCAATCAGATCAATGGCGGTGTTGAGGTTTAGCTGTTCCGAACCTTCTTTTAGTGCTTTGAGAATTTGATCATTGTCGTCGTGGTGCAGGCGCAACATCTCCTCAATTTGCCGCATTATTCCAAGCCTGCTCCTCTCGTTCTTCAAAAACTGCTCAATCGTTTCATGGAATTCCTGATCAGTATTGCTAACACGAAGCGCGAAGTCGGGATTTTTTTTCTCTATCTGCTGTATTGCTACCTCAATGCGGGGAATTTCGGTCTTGAGTTCAGCGATCAAGTCCTCAGCCTTTTTGAGGCCCCTGGAACGCGTCTTTAACGCGGACTTCTTATTTTTGAGTTCTTCGCGCTTATCCTCAAGCTCTGACTGCTTTTGCGCTATATCCTTGGTTTGTTCCGAAACTTTTGCAATTCTCTCCTGGATCTCAGCCAAATCCTTATTGGTAGTTTGGATGCTATTGGCGAGAATCTGCGAGTTGGTCCCTCCGTCGTCTATCGCGCGTACTCTATTATTCAAAGTCTGAGTCAAGTGCAGGTAGAAATCCAAAAGCTCCAGAGTCTGGGACTGATCGCCAGGAGACTTGACACCATCCAGAAGGCACTTAATTTCCCTGAACACTGCGCTATTGCTTTCGCCTTGCACCACATGGAGGGACGGAGACAGAGGTTGTGCTTGGTCTAAGTCATCAACTGTGACACCTGGAAACTCCATCAGCCATGCCCGAAACTCGGTATCCTCCGACGCGTACAAACTGACGTTATCCTTAAGTACCAGGCGTTCCAAATTGGTAAGTTGCTTTAACGCAACCGGGATTGGTCCTGATAGCTGGTTGTTGGAAAGACCCAAGCCTTTCAATTTCCCGAGTTTCCCCAATGCCTCTGGGATCTGTCCTGATAACTGGTTTTCCCAAAGTATCAGCGTTTCTAAATTGGTCAGTTCCCCCAAAATCTCTGGAATTCCTCCCAATAGCGCGTTGTTGTGAAGCCCCAGTTCTTCCAGGTTGGTCAGTTTCCCCAATGCCTCTGGGATCTGCCCCGATAGCTGGTTTTCATGAAGCCACAGATGTTTCAAACGGGCTAACTGACCCAACTCTGCCGGAATTTCTCCCGATAGCTGGTTGTTATGAAGCCTCAGCTCGGTCACCAGCTCCGAGGCATTGGTTTTGACACCGCACCACTCACTGAGAGGTTTGTCGGTCTTCCAGTTTTTATTGTCTTTCCAGCCCTCACCATTGGTCGCATCATACAGCGCGATCAGCACCGCTCTGTCATCCTGTACACTGCTCATCAATTCATAGCCTCCTTTTTTACTTCAGACACTTAATGCCAATCCCTACGAAAAAAAATAATAGCATAGATTTCTAACGGCTTTCAGCAACCACTAAAATGAGTCGCGGATTGTAGTAAAAATGAACGCAACAAAGGACGGGATTAATCCTCGACTATGGCCAATACACTTGTTCCGCCCAAGACGCGATTAGTGAAAGTGATAGTAGTACTCCAACCATGTTTTTTCATTCTGTAATCGTCTCCATTCTTGAGCTTGCCATTATAGCCAACCAGTGCTTTCAGACCTGATCTTATATTCACAGATTCTCCGATAGGTACAATTTTGACCTGAGAATTGTCAGACGCAGGCTTTTTGATCAGTTTGTAAGACTTGCGCAGTAATGCTGTGCGGCCTGTCTTGAGAAAACCGTATAATTTCAGGTACCTCTCGGTGCCTACCAGCAGACGCACCGAGTTCTGATTCTGGCGAGCCTCTTGCACGCGCTTTTTTTCTTCTTCAATAATGTTTTCTTGCCGGCCCAGTTTGGCGAAAAGATCATTTAACTCACCGCGCAGTTTGTTGATTTCCCGACCATCAGCATACGTCTTCCTCTCCAGTTGGATGATCTCCGTCTGTTTCTGTTTGATCTCTGACTGTAGTTTATTGATCTCCACCTGTAGTTTGTTATTTGCTCGGCGACGTGCCTCGGCCTCAGAGCGGTACTTTTTCGCCTCCCTGTCGAGTTGTAGGATCTTCTTCCGAAAAACTTCTCCAGACTTATTCAGACTGTCGTTCACTGCCTGCAAGCGATTGTTTTTGCCCCCAGCGCGAATTAAGTCTTTTTTCAGGGAGTCATTAATCGCGGACCTGCGTACTATCTCCTCAAAGAGTTTTTGCTGGGTCTGCTCGTTCTGACCGCACGCAGCCAGACACAGACAAGTAGATAGGACAAAAGTGAGTAAAAATCTGGACATTGACGAACTAATCCTGTTAAAAAATAACCGAAACACAACTGGAATGGATTTTATAAATCAAATGATTTTGAATGCCGTTTCAACAGTTAATCAACTCCCTGTTCCTCCAGGGTCTGGATCATATCTTTTGCCCTGGATATATATGGGCTATTGGGATACTGTTCAATATAAGCCTTCAGAGCCTGGAGACCGGCGTCACGCGCCTTTTCGAATGTCTCGAGTTCCTTGAGGTCCTCAAGCACCACCTCATTGTTCCGGCGGTCTTGAAAGACATACCATCCGCCTAAGCCACCCAGGGTCAAAAATCCCAATACCAGCACCACCGCCACTGCGGGCCACCAGCGTTTGGCTCCACTCGGCTTTGGTGATTGCTTTTCGGCCTCACTCAAGGCATTGGCCCAATCTCTGGCACTGGGACGCTCATCGGGGTAGTCGTGCCCCCGGATAAAACAACTCTCCATGAGAGCGACCACATCACGGGGCAGATCATCCAGTGTCTTACCCTGTGGTGGCTCCACTGGAAAGGACTGAGGTTGATTGTAAGGAAACAATCCCTGACGAATACTTTCCGTCAGGGATGGCTTCTCTCCAGTACCCAACCACTTAGAGCGGAAAGGATGAGAGCCTTCCATTAAGAGCTGGAAAATGAGAACGCCTAAACCGAAATTATCGTGTGCCTCCGTGCGATCTAACCCCTTCAAGTCTTTGCCCATAATCTCCGGCGCAGTGTAATCAGGTTTGCCCACTTGACATCGGTAAACAGTCCCTCCCGGTTCCGTCACCTGAAAAGAATCTGTATCAATAAACGTGACCAGAGCCGTCCGCGTAACCAGGATATTTTGACTGTTGACATCGCCGATGCAGTAGCCCTTGTCGTGGAGGGCTGCCATGACCAAGGCGATATTGCACGCAGTTTGGCACAAGTACGGCCCGGTAAAGTCAGGGCAGTGTTTTGCTCGCAATCGTGGGTTGTACACTGTCAAGAGGTGAAGCGAATCGTGTACACGGAGCATGACATATCCGATAAAGTGGTCTGCTTTGTTGTCCTGCTGAAGAGAAATGGTGTCCCCCTCCGTAACTTCAGATGGTGGCTTATGGGAATACGCCAACCCCTGAGGCCAGGCTATAGAAATGTGCTTGTTGGTATTCGAATTTACCGGTGGGTTATCCAGCATACAGCGCAACTTATTTTCGTAGCCACGGTTGGGATCTTTGTACACTTTAACCACCAAATCACTGTTGCCAGTGATGGTATAAATAATACCCTCGCCCCCACTTTTTATTTTTTCTTCTAATTGCATTTTTTTTTCTAATTGCGGCATCTAAATCTTTCCTTGTACGGCCACCACCAGCGTTTTGTCGTCATCAGTTTCCTGCGGCACTACGTGCTACTGGTCTTAGCGACCGGGACTATGACTATACTGTACTGTTTCAAAGTCAAAAGGTAGATTATT
>JAGWBW010000182.1 GCA_021295695.1 Candidatus Latescibacterota bacterium | reverse complement strand
AGCCTTGTGACGGTGCCGTCGGTGACGATCAATGCCCGCTGGAATGGCGTTAATTGCGCGATGTTGATTTCTCTCGATGTTGCCGGTTTTGCGGCCTGTGCGATAAATATATTTTTTACACGCGTGTCAACAAAGTTTGTCGAATTGAAGATTGGGTCTGTCTGCATTGAGCTATCGGCCCTCCATATATACAGTTGTTGCGTAATGTCAGTGAGCTTTAAACACATAAGTAAAAAAAAAGTTCTTTGAAACATTGCATGTGTGATTCTAATCAGTTATTTTGACGGAAAGGACACAGTATGCGAGTTGTCACCTGGAATGTAAACGGATTGCGGGCAGCACTTCGCAAGGGGTTTATGGATCACATTAAAACGCTAAATCCCGATGTGATCCTTTTGCAAGAAATTCGGGTCTTGCCCGAGCAGTTACCGGAAAGCGAGCGCAATCCCGAGGGATGGCATGTTATCTGGCATCCGGCCGAGCGCAAGGGCTATGCAGGTACAGCGGTATGGTCTCGTACGCCTTTGGGTGAAGAAGAACGCGGGGTGGGCGAGGCCGATTCTGAAGGTCGGATTTTGCGGGTGAGCACTCGGGGTATTCAATTTGTCAGTGTGTACCTGCCTTCGGGGTCATCGGGCGACGAGCGCCAGGCGATCAAGGAGTGCTGGATGGATCGCTTTCGTCCCTGGGCCGATGGCCTGGTCAAAAAACGGATTCCCACAATTATGGGCGGTGATTTTAACATCGCGCATACCGAACGCGATATTTTTTATGCCAGGAGCAACGAAAAGAATTCGGGTTTTTTGCCGCATGAACGCGCGTGGATGGGCGATCTCATCGCATCGGGTTGGCGCGATTTTACGCGAGAACACTACGGCGATATTCAGGGGCCATATTCGTGGTGGTCCAATCGGGGGAGAGCCAGAGAATTGGACCGCGGCTGGCGCATTGACTATTTGTTGGGCAATGCAGCAGCCGCAAAGCGCGTTCAGTCTGCCCATGTTGACCGCAAAGGCGGCTTGACCATATCTGACCACGCACCGGTTGTTGTCGATTTGAAATAGCTGATACACACAGGAGATTTCTATGCACACTCTTGAAACACATCCTTTTGCAACGCTATTCGGTATTGATGAAAGCGTGGTTGCACAGGCATTGTCCGAAGCGATGTCCAGAGGTGCCGAATTTGCCGATCTGTATTTTCAGCATGTGCGTACTACTTCACTCAGTTTGGAAGATGGCATTATTTCTCGTGCAAGTACAGGTGTTGATCAGGGCGTGGGGATTCGCGCGGTGATTGGGGATCAGGTTGGCTATGCTTTCTCCGAAAGTTTAGAGGCAGATGCGATTTATGCGGCTGCACGGACAGCGGCTGCGATAGCAGAGGGCACAAAAAATGTGCCGCCGCAACACTTGCAGGGTAGTGAGGTTGATAATTATTACGCGATTGACCGCGGCTGGGATGAGGTCAATATTACCGAACGTCTGCCATTGGTGCAAAGTGCCGAGACGATGACTCGCGCAATGGATCCCTCGATAGAAAAGGTGTCTGTGGGGTGGATGGACAGAGATGAGCGCGTGCTCATTGTGACCAGCGATGGCGTTTTCAGTACGGATCGGCGGCCTATGGCGACGCTGTATTGTTCCGTGACTGCCAACAAGAATGGCGTGCGGCAGAGCAATGGCGCTTCGGTTTCTCGGCGCGAGGGTATTGACTATTTCACCGAGGAAAACATCAGAGAGGTCTGCCATAAGGCAGTTGATCGCACGATGATCCTCTTTGAGGCGCAGCGTCCACCTGCTGGCGAAATGCCTGTGGTGCTCGCGGCAGGCGCTTCGGGTATTTTGTTGCACGAGGCGATTGGGCACGGTCTGGAAGCGGATTTCAACCGCAAGGGTACTTCTATTTACGCGACGATGATGAATGAGAAAGTCGCCCCGGATTTTGTAACGATTGTCGATGATGGCTTGCAGGAAAACGATCGCGGGGCTCTCAATGTAGATGACGAGGGGCAGGCTACCTCGTGTACGACACTTATCGAAAACGGTGTCTTAAAAAGCTATTTGCACGACCGCATTTCGGCAAAGCACTATGGGGTTTCACCCACGGGATCGGGCCGCCGGGAGAGTTTTCGCCATGTTCCTATGCCGCGTATGCGATCCACGTATATGCTCGACGGACCCCACTCCCGGGACGAGATTATTCGCGCTGTCGATTACGGTATTATTGCCGATACGTTTACCAATGGCCAGGTGCAAATTGGCGCGGGCGATTTCACTTTTTATATCAAGAATGGATGGCTTATCGAAGGCGGTGAGATCACTGCGCCGATTAAGGATGTCAATATTATTGGCAATGGTCCCGAGGCGTTGAAAAATGTGGTTATGGCAGCAGGCGATGCCGTGTTGGATGATGGTAGCTGGACGTGTGGAAAAAACGGACAGGGTGTGCCCGTTTCAATGGGTGTTCCGACGATGCTGGTAGAAAAGAGTATGACTGTGGGTGGGGTGAACTAAATGGAACGAGAACTTCTCCAACAGGCCGAGCAGGCGGTTGAGCTGGCGCGAAGGGCAGGGGCTAATAATGCGATAGCGCGGGTGCGGGATGAAAACAGCACGGAATACACGTATCGCGATGGAAATATTGAGCAGGTTCAACAAAGTGCTACCCGCGGCTTGAGTATTCAATTGTATGTCAATGGGCGGTATTCAACACACCAGACCTCGGATTTGCGCGCGGTGTCGGTTGCCAGGTTTATCGAAGATGCGGTTGCGCTGACGCAGCATCTGGCCGAAGATCCGCATCGCATTATTCCCGATTCTGCGCTATATGCAAATCGTCCGGATACCGATCTCCAATCCGACGATGCCCTGGTGCGCGATTTGCCTCGCGAAGCGTGTATTGATTGGCTTAAAAAAATGGATGCTGTCACCCATACAGATGACCGTGTGGTGAGTGCTACCACCGATGTTTATTATGGTTGGAATACATCTGCTCGGGTGAGCTCAAATGGATTTTCGGGGATACAGAACGGGACTTCGATAGGTTATGGCGCGAGTGTGACGCTCAAAGAGGGCGAGCATGGGCGTCCCGAAGATCATCGCTATGTGCGGGCGCATCATTTGTCGGATTTGCCCGATCCGGAGATGGTTGCGCGCGAGGGCCTCGACCGCGCGATTTCCCGGTTGGGCAGTGAAAAAGCTCCGAGCGGACGGGCGACTATGGTGGTTGATCCCGAAGCGGGCGGGCGTTTGATTGGCGCGATATGGGGTGCGTTGCAGGCGCATAGCATTCAGCAGAACCGGTCTTTTCTCGCTGATAAAAAAGACGCGCAAATTGCCAGTCCGCTCCTGACGGTGACAGATGATCCCCTGATGGTGCGGGGCCTCGCATCCCGGCATTACGATGGCGAAGGGATTTCGGCAAAGCGCAGGTGCGTCGTCGATCAGGGCGTTTTGCAAATGTACTACGTCGATACGTATTACGGGCGAAAACTCGGTTGGGAGCCGACAACTGGGACATCGTCCAATCTCGTTTTTGCGCCTGGCGATAAAGATCTCAATGGTCTGATTGCAGAGATTAAAGACGGCTTTCACGTCACGTCGTGGCTCGGTGGCAATGCCGATACGACGACTGGGGATTTTTCTTATGGTTTTCGCGGCTTTCGCATTGCCAACGGGCGAAAAATGGGTGCGGTATCAGAAATGAATATTGCCGGTAATTTTCTCGATCTGTTGCAACATCTCGTCGCCGTGGGCAATGATCCCAATGTCTATTCCAGCCTGCAATCGCCCACTTTGGTTTTTGACAATGTGGCGTTTAGTGGAAAGTAGAATGGGTGGCACACAGAGGTAAAATAATGTCTGCCGCGTCAAAAAAGCCGCGCCATATTGCGCTGGATATTCTCTGCCGCGTTGAACGAGGGGCATATCTCGACCGCTTGCTCGACGCGCAACGCGAACATATCCGCGATCCCGATGGCGATTTGCTCCAACATCTCGTGCGGGGTACGCTGACCTATCGGGCGCGTCTTGACTATATTTTGACGCCCTATCTCAAAAAACCCCTGTCCAGACAGCACGCCAAACTTCGCAATCTCCTGCGCCTTGGTGCTTATCAACTCCAATATCTCGACCGCGTGCCGCCTTATGCGGTTGTTTCTGAAGCTGTTATTCTCGCCCGTCACATTCTCGGGGAGCCGGTTGCCAAACTGGTCAATGCGGTGTTGCGCGGTGTGTCCGAAAACCGCAAACCCGTTGTCTTTCCCGATTTTGATCGCGATCCCGTCGAATATCTCGCCATTACTACTTCACATCCCCGGTGGCTTGTCGCGCTATGGATCAAACGCTACGGCATAGACGAAACACGCGCCCTATGTGAGTTTGACAATGTCCAACCCGCTCTGACCATTCGCCCCAATGCGTTGCGAACGACGTCTGATGTCCTTTGTGAGCAACTCGCAGTCGAAGGAATTGAGGCCGAGTTTGTAGCGCCTGATCTTCTCGCCGTATCCCATGTGGGCCACCTTTTTCAGAGCAGGGCTTATTGCGATGGTCTCTTTAGCGTTCAAGGCGCGGGGGCTGCGATGGTCGTTCCTCTGCTCGATCCCCAACCTGGCGAGGCTGTTCTCGATTTGTGTAGTGCGCCGGGTGGCAAAGCCACTGCTATGGCGGAGCGCATGAAAAATCGGGGTTTTATTCTCGCGACCGATCTCTACTCGCGCCGTCTCGAAATATTAAAACAAAACACGCACCGACTCGGAGTTTCATGTGTTTATCCACTCGTTGTCGATGCGCGTTATCTGGCTGTAAATCGCTTATTTGATCGGGTTCTGGTCGATGCGCCCTGTTCCTCACTGGGTATTCTGAATCACCATCCCGACCTGCGCTGGCGGGAGTGTGATATTCACGGTCTTGCGCGCTTGCAGCGCGCTCTTATCGAACGCGCTGCCGATTATGTCTGTCCAGGTGGTGTTCTCGTCTATAGTACTTGTAC
>JAGWBW010000181.1:7641-9524 GCA_021295695.1 Candidatus Latescibacterota bacterium | reverse complement strand
ACAGACGTAATTCGGGCATTGTATCAGCGTCTTTGGGGTGAAAATTTGGGCGTGGAAGATCGCGGCGAAGTAGATCGGCTCGCGCGCATACCCTATTTGGACGCCTCGCAGTGGGGTGACAGCCTTCGGTCATTTGCGCAGGTGATTGCCCCATTGATCCAAAAAGAAATGGACGATGGAAATGGACAAGGTGGCATGATGGGCGATGTCCAGCAGTATTCCGCAGGCGAACTCGCGGAGGGAATGGCGCAATTTGCCGAGCAGGGATTTTACGCCTTTCGAGAAATGGTGCGCGATTTTGCCGACGAACTACAAGACGCCAATATGATGCCCGATATGGGCCGGGGCAAAGGCACGCCCTCAGATGCCGACCTCTTGTTTTACATGGCGCGCGCATCTGCATTTCGCCTGCCCGTACAAACCATGCCTCTGGAAAAAGTGGGTGGATTACATCCGCATTCTCATTCGCCCTGGGAAATTGGCAAACCCGTCCAGCACATCGATGTGTGGACGAGTTTTGGGCGCGTCATGCCGGGCATTTCTCAGATGTGGAACTGGCGAGATGGCGAAACCCACGGCGATGGCGACGGCATACCCGATTGTGTGGTCATTGTCGATTCCTCGGGCAGTATGGTCGATCCGTGCCGCGAAATATCCCACGCGGTCTTAGGTGCCGGATGCGCGGCCGATGCGTATTTGCGGCGGGGCAAGCGCGTGGCCGTTTACAATTTTAGCGATGCACAGGCAGGAGGCAAAGAGGTACTGGATTTCTCAAGAGATCGCAAGCGCGTATTTTTCGCTCTGTGCCGCTACTTCGGCGGTGGAACCGCATTACATCTGTCCGATCTGGAACCCCTTCTCAAAAACCATGTGGATATTTTTCTCATTACAGATATGCAGATTACCAATCTCGATGCCCTCATGCAATTTCTAATCCAAAAAGAAAACCGGGTAACCGCCGTTCATGTAGCGCAAAATCGGGACGCCCATCGATTTTGCCAGCAGGCTGCAACTGCAGATCACATTTGCGTTTATGCGGTTGAACGCACAGAAGATATTCCACATATTGTGCTATCGGAAGTAAAAACGCGATTTCAGGCTATTTAGTCTGTACACGTCCTCACAAACCTGCTGGGACAGACCTCGCAGGCGGACGTTTACCTGTTTATTTAGGAGCAATTATGAAGCGTCTTTTTGCCGTATTCATTGCCGCTGGCTTATTGGGTTGCCAGCAAGAAGAACCCGAATTTGTAGAAGTCAATCTCGAGGACAAGGAACACAAGCTGAGTTATGCGCTGGGCTTAAATCTGTCCGATAATTTGAAAAAGCAACTGGACATGCCAATTGATGTGGATGTCTTTGTACAGGGGTTCAAAGACGGTTATACTGGAGAATCTCCCCTGTTTTCCTTTGACGAAGCACTAAAAATTCTAATGGAGACAGAAGAAGAACAAAGGGCACAACAACTCGCGGAGAAAAACAAAATGGCAGCAGAAAACAAAAAATCTGGCGAGACTTTTCTCGCAGAAAACATGAAAAAAGAAGGCGTGGTGACATTGGACAGCGGCTTGCAATACAAAGTGATCAAAGCCGGTGACGGGCAGAAACCCCAAAAAACCGATGCAGTAGTATGCCACTATCGCGGGACATTGCTCGACGGCACGGAATTTGACAGTTCTTATAGCCGAGGAGAACCAGCGCAATTTCGTGTAGATCAACTCATTCCCGGCTGGACAGAAGCCCTGCAACTCATGCCCGCGGGATCGAAATGGGAACTTTATATCCCATCTTATCTGGCCTACGGTGCGCGACAGGCCGGGCAAATTAGCCCCAATTCAACGCTTATATTCGAATTGGAATTGCTCGAGATTAAATAATGTACA
>JAGWBW010000181.1:2564-7596 GCA_021295695.1 Candidatus Latescibacterota bacterium | reverse complement strand
TTTTGAAGCTGGATATCCTGTATCGCGACGACGATCTGGTCGCCATTCAAAAACCGTGTGGCTGGTTTGTACACCAGACGCAACTGGATCGGTCGGCCATGTGTTGCATGCCCGTATTGCGAAATCAACTCGGGCAGTGGGTTTATCCAGTTCACCGCCTGGATCGCGGGACATCGGGCGTTGTGCTATTCGCACTTCGCGCTGAAATCGCACGCACATTGGGCGCCGCATTTTCAGCGCGAAAAATCAAAAAAGAATACCTATCCGTGGTGCGCGGATACTTGCCAGACAAAGGACGAATTCACCACGCCTATTGTCCCCCCAATGCGCCGGAACCCGTCGATGCCGTCACCGATTTTCACTGCGAAGGCACGGTTGAACTGCCATACCCCGTGGGACGATATGAAACCGCGCGGTATTCGCTCATGCGCGCGATGCCAGTAACGGGTCGGCAACATCAGATCCGTCGCCACTGTGCACATCTTCATCACCCAATCATCGGCGATACGCGCTATGGCGACCGCCATCACAATCGCTTCTTTCAATCGCATTTTGAAATCGACCGATTGCTGCTAATGGCTATCCGCATCGGTTTTGCACACCCCAAATCGGGGACCTGGACCGAAATCTCCGCGCCAATCCCCGGTCCAATTCAGCGCTTATGCCAGCAATTTGGCTGGGAAAATTATTACAAACGCGAAGTGTGATAAGCTATGTCGTCTTCCAAAACAATTTTCCAAAAAAACCGCAAAGTCATCCCCGGAGGCGTGGTATCAGTCAACCGCGCCGTCGCGCCGGAAATTGCCTTTGTGCGCGGGCGGGGCAGCCATGTGTGGGATGCAGACGGCAATGAATACATCGACTATCACGCGGCATTCGCGCCATTTATTCTGGGACACAACGACCCGGATGTGAACGCAGCAGTGGCGAAAGTACTCGCCGACGGCTCAACACTGATGGGATCGGGCACGAATCCGTGGGAAGGGCATTGCGCTGCATTAATTGTAAAACACATACCCTCCGTCGAAAAGGTTATGCTCACAAATACGGGATCAGAAGCCACCTATCACGCCATTCGAATCGCGCGGGCGCACACGGGGCGCAATGGCGTCATCGTAATGCAGGGAGGATATAACGGCTGGCACAATGATGTGGCTTTGAATGTCATGACGCCAATAGATGCGATTGGTCTGCGGGTCTCGCCGGGCGAATACAAAAAAATACCCCTCTCTGCCGGCGTGCCCGATAGCGTATTGGACCATGTGCATGTGGTGAATTTTAACGACCTCAATTCGGTGCGCTGGGCAATGGATCAGTACGATATTGCCGCGCTGATTCTCGAGCCAATTTTGCAAAATATCGGCATCGTACATCCGCAAGCGGGCTATCTTCAGGGGCTGCGCGATTTGTGCGATACGCGAGGAGTTGTGCTAATATTTGACGAAGTAAAAACGGGATTTCGCCACGCGATGGGAGGCTATCAAAGCATATGTGGCATCCTGCCAGACCTGTCCGTATTTGGCAAAGCAATAGCCAATGGCTATCCCATCGGCGCGATTGGCGGAAGGGCGTCGCTCATGGATTATTTTGTCCACGAAAATCCGGCAAAGCGCGTGTTAATTGCCGGAACGTACAATGCTCATCCCATATCATGCGCGGGCGCCATCGCCACAATGAAAAAACTGGCATCGGCAGATTTTGAACAACTTTATGCCGTGGGCGAACAATTGGAAACGGAATTGACCGCATTATTCGAAGAAGCCGACATAGAAGTGACAATTTCCCGACAAGGATCGGCTTTTTGCGTTTATTTTATGGACCACGCGCCCGTCGATTGGCACGATATTGCCGAACACCACGATTTCGCGCTTGACGAACAGTATCGCCGCGCATTGATTGAAAAGGGCATTTATCACTTTCCACTGGCAACAAAGCAAGGCAGTATTTCTTTTGCACATTCACAAGCGGATATAGACGAGACGCTCTCAAAAACGCGAGACGTTCTTCAATCACTTTGAGGAGGAGTATATGGAAAGTCCAGCAAAGAAGGCAATTGTCATTGGGATGGATGGGGCGAGCATGGAAATTGTAAAAAATCTGGCCGACTGGGGGCACATGCCCAATGTCGCAAAACTTATGGAACGCGGGGCATGGCGCCCCATGATTGGCGTGTTTCCCACCCTCACGCCACCGGGATGGACGGCTGTAGCCACGGGATCATGGCCGGGCAATCACGAAGTGATGGATTTTAACATCCGCGCCCTGGGCAAGCAACTGGATCAGACCGTCTGGGGCATCAATACGGATCTGTCCAAATCCGAGTACATCTGGAATACTTATGAACGTGCGGGCAAAATGCCAATTCTGGTCAAATGGGAAATGTCGTGGCCGCCCACCGTGACAACCGGGATCCAGGTAGAAGGCACCGGACCCGGTGTATCCAATCACCATCAGGTCGCGGGCTATCACTTATTTGTAGGAGGCAAGTGGGCACCGAGACGGCTGGTCGTACAGCGCGACCCCGAAACACTGGACCCGAGCGCCCTGCAAACCGTTTCGGAATTCGATCCCGTCACCCTCAAAGCAGCAGATGGATGGACAGCACTACCCGACTCCGAAAAGCCACCGCTCGAAGTCGAAATGGTGATCACGCCCCTGGCGCGCGGGCGCGAACCCATGAACCGGGGAAAAAAAGGCACGCCCAAACCATTTTACGGTTTGATCTACGCGACAACCGCAAAGGGATACGATCGCATATCCGTCTGTCGCGCGCGGGACGGGGATACAAAAGTATGTGACCTCGGCGCGGGCGAATGGAGCGATTGGTGGCTCGATACATTTGAAATTGACGGCGAACAGGTGAGCGGTTACGTGCAGATGAAGCTGATCGCACTGACCGAAAATGCCGATATGTTCGAGCTATTTGTGCCGCAAATCTGGCCTCCCGACGGATATACCAAACCGGCTTCAATCGCGCGAGAAATCGACGAAAACGTCGGTAACTTCTTGCAAAATCCCGCCCGCGATGCCCTGGGTAAAATCGACGATGATACGTATTTTGAATTGCTGGAGTTCCACCACCAGCGACTGGCCGATGTGGCGCAGTACCTGACGGGATCTCGCACCTGGGATCTGCTGATGATTGAGACGCACGCATCGGATTATACGAGCCACTTCTTCCTGGGACAGGCCGATCCCACGAGCGGTGCCGAGCAATCGGTCCTCGAGCGATCGCGCGAAGGCGTCTTCCGCACCTATCAGTCAATTGATCGCATGATCGGGCGCATCGTTGACGATATTGCCGATGACGATACCGTCGTCGCAGTCGTGGCGGATCACGGCGGCACATCCAATCAATTCCCCGCGGTCAACATCCGCAAGGTCCTCGCAGAAACGGGATTTGTGAAATACCATGAAAATGGACAAATCGACTGGAGCAAAACGCGCGCATGCGACGTGGGGCTGGTGCATATTTTCATCAATCTGGAAGGACGCGAGCCCGACGGGATTGTTTCGCAGGACGATTACGAAACCGTGCGCCGAGAGCTGATTGCCGCACTGATGGAATACAAAGACGAAGCCACCGAGCGCCACCCCTTCGCGCTGGCTCTGAGCCGCGAAAATGCCGAAATGGTCAATTTGTGGAGCGATCTGGTCGGCGATGTGGTCTATGCACTGCATCCCGAATTTGACGGCGCGCACGGCAAGCAATTGCCCTCGGTGAGCTTTGGCATGGCTGGGCAGCATTCGACATTTATAATAGCGGGCGCGGGAATTAAGCAGACAGGCTTGCTCACAAAACAAGTGCGCTCAATCGATGTCGCCCCCACAATCTGTTATCTCACCGGTGTGCCCATGCCGATGCAGGTCGAAGGCGGCGTGGTTTACGAAGCCCTCGAAGGCCCCGATTGGCATTTGGAATAAAATGGCAGAAGCAACGACATATCGGACAACTGAGGTTCAAAGCGAGCGCGCTGTAACGCCCCGGGCCATTTTTGTGGCCGTTGTAATCATCGTCGCAACCGTCTTGTGGGACGAGTGGATGGCCTACTATATGCGCGGCTCCAATATCAGCCGTAGCCATTTCCCTCTCGCCCTGTTCTTTCCATTCTTATCGCTGGCCGTATTGAACATCATCGCGCGCCGGTTTTTGCCTTCTCTCGTGCTCACACCGCCGGAATTGCGCGTGGTTCTGGGAATGGGACTCGTCGCCGCAATTGTGCCTTATGACGGCGTTACCGGGCACCTCATCGGTGTCTTAGCAGGGGTGTACTATTTTGCCACGCCGGAGAATGGATGGGATTTTTATCTCCATGACAATATCCCAACCTGGTTGGCACCGCAAAATGATACGGGCGCCATGAACTGGTTTTTCGAGGGCACGCCCGCAGGCCATGTCCCCGCACTTGGCGCGTGGGTAACCCCGCTTTTCTGGTGGACATGTTTCCTCGGCGCAGTCGCATTCGCCGTTTTTTGTGTGGTCGTCATGTTGCGCCGACAGTGGGTAGATCACGAACGCTTGACCTATCCCATCGTAGAAGTGGGCACACTATTGACCGAGACCCAAAAAGGGGGCAGGCTATCTCAGGTTTTTTCGTCGCCGCTGTTCTGGATCGCGTTTGGAATTGTAATGCTGCTGAAAGTCTGGAACATCGGGTCGTACTTCACACCGATTTTTCCGCACATCCCGTTTGAAGGCGGACAGTTTCGGTTCTACCCCGACTTTCCGTTTTTAATTCGCAGAGTCAGTTTTTACGCAATAGGCTTTGGTTATTTTGCGCGATTGGACGTGCTGTTCAGCGTTTGGGTATGGGTATTTTTATCTGGCTTTGAGGTCTTTTTATTTAACAAATTTGGGTACTCGCCGGGCGCAGCAGACCGACAGTGGCAAAGTCCAGCACTGGGTTGGCAAAGCGGGGGGGCGCTCATTTTCCTGGCACTTTGGAGCCTGTGGATGGGCCGCGCACACCTCCTGGATGTCTGGCGAAAAGCCATGCACCCAGGTTGCAATGTCGATGACAGCGACGAATTG
>JAGWBW010000181.1:0-2556 GCA_021295695.1 Candidatus Latescibacterota bacterium | reverse complement strand
CTGGCTGTCTCCCTATCATTTGTCGCCGCGTGGTTATACACTGCGGGCATGGCACTATTCGTCATTCTCACATTTTTGCCAATTGCCCTGTTGACATTTTTGGGGCTTTCTCGCGTAGTTGCCGAACTCGGCCTCGTGTACGTGTACTATCAGGTACAGCCTTTTGACGCGGCGTTGCAAATTTGGGGCACGCCAACAATCAGCGGTCAAAGTGTCACAACCCTGTCCTTTATGCGCATATTTAACAGCGCCGGCAAGGGCTATGTCATGCCCGCTATGACACAATCGGTCAAAGCCGTAGATCGCGTGGTAAAACCCAGACAGATTGCCCTGATGATCGGGGTATCACTCATCCTGGGCTATGTGGTTTCCATTGCCAATACACTGTACCTGGGATATGCTTATGGCGCGTACAACCTGGGCAACATGGGACTTAAAAACGCCGCGCCGGGCGCATTTAACAAAGCGATTAATTCCATTCGCAATCCGATCCCAATGGGTGGCAAAGGCGGGCTGGCGATATGGGCTTTAATCGGTGCGGCAGCTATGGCCGCGTTCACAATGGCCCGCTATTGGCTACCCTGGTGGCCTCTGCATCCCATTGGCCTGGCCATACAGGGCAACTACGGCGTGACAAAGGTCGTATTTTCAATTCTGATCGTCTGGGCAATCAAATCGCTACTGATGAGAATAGGCGGCGTGGATCTCTACGAACGCGGCAAGCCCTTTTTTATCGGATTGATCGTCGCCCAGGCTTTGAGTACAGCCCTGGTCTTCGCCATCGATTGCGTGTGGTTCCCCGCACGCGGGCACAATGTACACAATTATTAACTGATGTTACGCATAGGCACGACATAATGCGTCTGTCATTCTGAGCGTAGCGCAGCGGAGTCGAAGAATCTACTACTAACGCAGGTGGAACAGATGCTTCGGCTCCGTTCCACTCCGCTCAGCATGACAAAAACGCAGACATGCGTAACATCAGTTATTAAAAAGGAAACCCAATGATCGGAGTAGCCATTCAAGGCGCGGGAAATGTATCCACCGAACACATCAAAGCCTATCAGAATAATCCCCATACCCGGGTCGTAGCCATTGGCAGCCGCACATTGGAGACTGCGGTATAGACTGTGAACTATTCGACTCCTACGACCGCCTGCTCGCCCATCCAGGCTTGGACCTCGTATCGATTTGCACCCCCCCGGATTTGCACGCCGCAGAAACCATTGCAGCAGCCGAGGCAGGTAAACACATCCTGATCGAAAAACCAGTGGCCCTGAATCCAGACGAACTCCACGCTATGGATGCGGCGGTTCAAAAAGCCGGGGTAAAAACCGTCGTGAGTTTTGTCCTGCGATGGAACCCAATGGTTCTATCTATCAAACAGGCCATTGAAAAGGGATGGATCGGACAGCCCCTCCTCGTACAGGCCGATTATTGGCACGGGCCAACCCATCAGCGTCCCAAAAAATTTGAACGACCCCGGTGGAATTCCATGACTGCCGGGGCTATTGTACACGGGGGCTGTCACGCCATGGATGCAGCGCGATATGTGCTGGATAATGACCCCATTGTTCAGGTGTCTGGCGTCTCAGCGCGCAATTCCAGTCATCCCGAAACATATCTCGCAACAACCGCAGCCGCGGTTCAATTTGAGCGCGGCACCGCGGGAAAAATTTCCGGATCGACCGAATTTTTCATGCCCTATGTATTCAACCTGGAAGTATTTGGCGACGAAGGCGTAATCCGCAACAATCGGTTTTATACAAAACAAATCCCCGGACAACAAGATCTGGCTGAAATACCAACCGTATTGCCAGACAGCGGCGCAGTATCACACCATCCCTTCCAGGAAATGATTGACCACTTCATCGACTGTATCACAACCGACACGGAATCCCACGATAATCTATCCGTAGCGGTCAACACTCATCTGGCATGTTTTGCTGCTGAAGCATCAGCGCGGGATCGGGGTACGCCAGTTCACCTGAGATAGAAACGGGGAAGACCAAATGCTCAAAATAGGACTCGTCGGCTGTGGAGGACTGGGATCGCGACACGCCGCCCATGTAGAGAGCATAGAAGGCGCGGAATTGGTGGCGGTTTGCGATTATGAACTCGCTTCGGCAAAGGCTTTGGCCGCCAAACTCACATCTCAACCGGCAGTTTACAACGATCACCGAACCATGTTATCGGCACAATCCCCAGACGCCGTACTGGTGGTAACACCATGCCGCCACAGCGGGCGCGCATGTATTTTGCGAAAAACCAATGGCACTCACAACTGAAGATTGTGACGCGATGATTGATGCGGCTGATAACGCAGGTGTCTTTTTAATGATCGGATATGTGCGGCGCTTTCAAAATGCCTACCGCGAAATGAAACGGTTGATTGATGAAGGACAAATTGGCGAAGTGCGCCTGGCGCATATCGTGCGTTTGGGCACAGGAGCACCCGGGGGCGTGGCGGGATGGCAGTTGGATCGGGAGAGATACGGCGGGCTTTTTTCAATGCACAGCCACGAACTGGATCAACTGACCTGGATGGCTGGCGAT
>JAGWBW010000180.1:7989-8319 GCA_021295695.1 Candidatus Latescibacterota bacterium | reverse complement strand
GCGTTTAAGCCGCACAAGTGGATCGAAGAACAACGCCAGTGGCACGAGCCAAATGCTATGGCCGATATTTTTGCGTGATGGCGAATGGTACAGGAGTTATTCTTGCCTACTATTGTTCTCATTGGGGGCGGCACTGCCGGTCATGTTACGCCCAATATCGCGCTGTTGCCCGTTTTGCGCGATGCTGGATACGATGTGCATTATATCGGTACGCGAGGCGGTATTGAGCAAGAACTGATCGCGCGGGAAGGCATTCCCTATTACGCGGTTCCCGCAGGCAAACTCCGCCGCTATCTGGATTGGCAAAATTTTACCGATCTGGCCCGCATC
>JAGWBW010000180.1:5115-7887 GCA_021295695.1 Candidatus Latescibacterota bacterium | reverse complement strand
CACGAGTCGGATCTCACGCCGGGGTTGGCCAATAAGCTCTCTCTTCCGTTTGCAAAGCGCATTTGCTATGCTTTTGCGGAGACAGCCAAATATTTGCCCGCTGGCAAAGCGGTTCATACAGGCATTCCCGTTCGCGCAGAGTTGGCAAATGGCGATGCCCAGAAAGGGCGCGATTTGTGCGCTTTTGCGTCCGAGAAACCCATTATTCTCATTATGGGAGGGAGCCTGGGCTCGCGTGCGATTAACGCGGCGGTTCGCGCTGCATTTCCCGATTTGCTTGCTGAGTACCAGATTTGTCACCTGTGCGGGCAGGGCAATCTCGATTCGGCTCTTGAACAGACCGAAGGTTACGCGCAGTTTGAATATGTCGCGGATGATTTGCCCCATCTTTTTGCGGCGGCCGATTTTGTTGTTTCTCGCGCAGGTGCTACCGCGCTCTTTGAACTTCTCTCGCTCCAAAAACCCGCGCTTTTGATTCCCCTTTCTCTGCAGGCCAGTCGCGGAGACCAGATCGAGAATGCCGAAGCTTTTCGAAATGCCGGTTATAGCCTCGTCCTCTCAGAAGAGGGGCTTACGCCCGACAGGCTTTGCAAAGCTATCCGCGATTTGTGCGATCAGTGTGACGCGCTCCGTCGATCTATGTCCGATTGGCGCAGGCGCGACGCTGTTGCGGAGATCCTCTCAATCCTCGCCGATTGTCTGAATAAGAATTGAATACTATGGCTCAAGAAACGCATCCATCTGTTGAATCCGCTCGATTTGTAAGAGAAGCCGTTACGCTGAAGGCCATTTTGGTGGGCATTGTGGTTGTGTTGTTATCCGAAGCCTATATCACATGGGGCATGTTGCATCTGGCTTCTCGTATGAATAAGTCCTATCTGCCGATGGGGCTGTTTTTTGTATATGTGGTTCTGGTATTGATAAATATCGCGTTTGATCGGGCAAAGAGCAGGTGGGCACTTTCTCAGGCCGAGTTGCAGGTTGTGCTCGGTATGGGTTTGATTGGGGCATTTTTTCCATTTTTTGGTCTGGCGAGTTTTTTGCCCACGGTGATTGCGGCGCCTTTTTATCTGGATACGCCGGAGAATGGGTGGCGCGAGCTTTTGCACGAGCATATTCCAAGCTGGATTGTTTTGCACAATGAAGATGGGGCAGCAACTCTGTTTTACGAGGGGCTTGCCCCGCATCAGCCGATTCCGTGGGGTGCGTGGGTGGTACCGCTTTTCTGGTGGGGGTCTTTGATTTGTGCTATTGGCTGGCTGACGTTGTGTATTATGGTGATTTTGCGGAAGCAGTGGGTTGAAAATGAGCGGTTGGAATATCCGCTGATGAATGTGAGTATTAAGATGGCTGCTGGATCAGATGATGCGGAGGGCATCGCGCATATGGTTCGGCAGCGTGGGTTTAAAATTGGCTGTTTTCTGGGTGCTCTGGCTGTTTTGTGGAATATTGTGACGTTTTTTTATCCTCTGATACCGCGATTGCCCACAACGCCTAATGCGGCGAGTTGGTTGCGCTGGATGGAGGGTGCGCCGACATTTTGGGTGCAGATTAGTATTTATATTATTGGCTTTGCCTATTTTGCGCGTGTGGAGGCTCTGTTCAGTTTTTGGGTGTTTTTTGTTTTGACGGGTATAGAGATGTCTGTGTTTGACCGTCTCGGCGTGGGGTCTTCTGTTGGTCAGGGAGGACTGGAGGCGGTTCGGTCTCAGAGCTTTGGCGCGTTTGTGATGATTGTTCTGGTGAGTTTGTGGATGTCGCGCGGTCATTTGAAGGCTGTGTTTCGGAAGGCATTTAAGGGAGATACGGAGGTCGATGATTCGCGGGAGGTGTTGTCTTATCGGACGGCGGTGTTTGGTCTGGGGATTGGACTTCTTTTTGTGGGTGGTTGGTTGCATCTGGCGGGTATGGAATTGAAGGTGCTGGTGCTTTATATGTTTTTTGCTGTGATTGCTTATGTTGGGCTGTCGCGGATCGTGGCTGAGATGGGGTTGCCGTATGCGAATATCTCGGATACGGCACTGAATTTCGCGCCTATTTATATTTTGGGTTCGCGTACGATTTCAGCACCTTCTATGGTTAGTCAGGGTTTTATCTATGCGTTGTTCGCCACGACGCGCGGGTTTCTCGGTCCGCCTCTGGCGCAGACGCTGAAGCTGACGAGTGGGTTGAAGTTTCGGCGCAATCGGTTGATTGGTGCGATTGCGATTGCAGTGATGCTGGGGTTCGTGGGATCTATTGGCGATACGATTTATACCTCCTATCGGCACGGTGGATATAACCTGGGGGGATTGACGAGGGTGACGGGCGTTCGGAATAATTATCAAAGAGCCGTGACGTGGATCCGCAATCCCCAACCGCCGGATTGGGATCGGCTCACGTTTGCCGGTTCTGGTATGGTGATTGTGTTGTTGCTGACTTTTTTGCGCTATAACTTTATCTGGTGGCCTTTGCCCGCTGTTGGTCTGGCGCTGCAAGGTATGTATATGGCGCGCCGTCTGGTGTTTCCCGTTTTTATGGTGTGGGTCTATAAGTCGCTTATTTTGAAGTTTGGTGGTGTTGCAATGTACCGCAGGGGGCAGCCGTTTTTTATTGGTTTGATGGTGGGCTATGCTTTTGCGGTGTTTTTTTCGACTTTGATCGATCATATCTATTTCTTTGGGCAAGGCCATGTGGTACATGATTTTTGAGGGCAAGCAACCTCTACAACCGATAGGAGCGTACAATGGGAAAGAAACGGATTAACAGATGTATCGAGCTTCTCGATCAGGG
>JAGWBW010000180.1:0-5077 GCA_021295695.1 Candidatus Latescibacterota bacterium | reverse complement strand
GACGTGGGCGGATTTTTTGATGGTGGATTACGAGCACAGTCCGTTTGATGTGGTTGGTCTTCGCGCGTTTATGCAAGGGCTGGTGGATGGGGGGCCTACAAATTCGGGACATCGCACGCCGACTGTGTTTGCGACGTTGCCGTCCAATTGTCGCACTGTGCAGGAGGTTCGCGCCAATGCGTGGCAGGTCAGGCATGTTTTGAGTTCGGGGGTACACGGTATTTTGCATACGCATGCGAGGCAGGCCGATGCGGTGAGGGCGTTTGTCGAGGAGTGCAGGTATCCTTTTCAAACAGCTGGACTGGACCGTGGATTGGTGCAGGGTCAGCGCGGGGCAGGTGGTCAGGGATATGCCGCGGGTATCTGGGGGCTTAAAGGACCGGAGTACACGCAGGTAGCCGATCCATGGCCGCTGAATCCAGATGGTGAGTTGATGCTGGGTCTTAAAATTGAGGATAGGGAGTGCGTTGCGAATGCCGAGTATATATGCAAGGTGCCGGGGCTATCGTTCGCGGAGTGGGGTCCGGGAGATATGGGTATGTCTTATGGTTTTGCTGATGCACACGATCCGCCTTATCCGCCAGTTATGGAGGAGGCTCGGAGTATTGTGAAGGGCGCATGTGATGATAATGGGATCCATTTTCTGTGTTCGTGGAAGGATTCTTCAAAGAGTGCGGAAGAAAATATTCGGTTTTTGATGGATTGGGGCGTTAGAATTCTCTCTGGCGGCGGAGAAGATCAGGCGAAGATTGGTCGCGCAATTTCAGGTAGAAAGATGCCTGTGTAAAATACGCTCGCCAAAAAACTGGGAATAATATTGCGTTGCTTGTCGAAAGTGTGGTGATAATTTCACCTTTTTATTTTGCCTTCGGCGACTCCATTTTTTTGCGCGCCCAAAAAAATGAAGCAAAAAAAGGGCGCCCCTGCGGGGAGCTTGCACAGCGCAAACTGCTCAGGTGGATGGACATCATGTGGTGGCCTTCAAAGTTAGATGTAAACAAGAAGGATGGCGGTTGACGGAATAGTGCGCTGTGCATCATGGATTTGATTGATAGCATTTTGTGAAGGTGCGTTTTTGTGATGGCTTATTTGAAGTACTGCGTAACATCAGTTAAAAAAATATTAGCTAATTTTTTTCAAGGAATAATGAGTTTCAAGAGCGAATATGTAGAGATTAAGGAAAACTTGCTTGGCGACATTTATCAGGGCAAACTACCTCGTTTCTGCCGTCGCCATGATTGATAGTTTGAGGAATATATGACACAAGCTGGTGGGCCCGCTGCGATAAACGGATTTCTTTATCAGATCCTCCATCATATTGAATGGGTAGCCGATGTTAGCTTGAAGGAAGCCGATCAAGAGGTAGAGAACGCTCTTCTTGTACTGGAGCCACGAAATGGTGGCGACGCACGGATGGAGGCATCTGACCAATATCTCGTCGAACAGTATAAGACGCGGGCCAACGCCCCTTGGTCACTTACTGACATGGAAACTATCCTGCGTGATCTTCGCAAGGCTGTGCCGTCTTCACTGCCAGCAAATGCTCAATATCGCTTCGTGACTGATGGACGCGCCGGAAGATTAGGGGAGTTCAAGGCTTTTCTTGATGCATTAAAGTTGGTCGAAGGGCCAGATCATCTCAATAATGACGAAAAGAGGAAACTCAGAAACGAGTTTACTGTAACTGACCGTGAATTTTTCGATCATATAGTCAAAAAAACGCGAAGTAGTGCCCCCCAACAGCATGCCAATGAACGCGCCGTTGTCTTCCACTTGCTTTCCCACTTTGAAATGGAATTCTGTGTAACCAGTAGCGGCCTGATCGAAAAAATTGAGAAGATACTATTTTCTTACGTCGCCAATCTTCACGATGAGCGTGGAGTTCGGGAGCGTTTGGTTGGTCTCCTGATGGAGAGATTAAGTAAGGGGGAAATACGGCTAAACTCTACCGATCTTGGTAGCTTACTTCGAGAGGCTGGCCTTAGTATAGAACGGCTTCGTAATCTCAATAGGCTTCCCGAAACGATGGCTGAGTTGAATCAGGCGCGTTTGGATTCCATAGGGTATCAGCACGAGAAAGATGTGCGGGAGGTGCCGTGCTGGCCGGAGGGGAAGCCGGTATTGCTGATTACTGGTGAGAGCGGTGCGGGTAAGACATGGCAACTTGGCAAGTACTTAGAAGAGTGTGTGGAAATGCGGCGGACCGCTACATTAATAGAAGTACATGGTGCCAAGACCACTAAAGACATCCTGACACAAGCGGCGCGTAATATCTGGCAAGAAGGTCTTGGCGAAACGTCTGACCAATCGCTAATCGCCATATCCAACTTCCTGCCTAAAATTAATCCCGATATCCCTATTCCGTTGCTCACAGTTGTCGTTGATGGCATCCAAAATGTTGATGTTGCTCGCGATCTCATCCGACAGAATTGGATGAAATGGGGGATGCGTCTGATATTAACCGTTCCGAATACGGTGGCCCACGCGCTTAAACATACCGACAAGGAAACTATATATGTGCATCCTGTCAATGAATTCTCCATTGACGAACTCGATGCACTACTTAAGCAACACGGTCAGCGATGGGCGGATCTCCCGTCAGATCTGAAGAAGCTGCTGTGTAAACCCATCCTCGCGGGGCTCTATTTAGAGCTTTCCTATACGTCGTTCCTGGACGCGCCGTGTAGCGAATATGAGATATTTGAAAAATTCTGGGAGAAGATGGTAGCTAAGTGTCAACTTGGTGACGCTGGAATCGTAACGGCTCTCGCCACCCACACGTATGAAGGAAATTCTTATCCACTTCTCAGAAAGGAGTGGCAGGAGATCGGACTGGATGATGAACGTTTAGCGCGGCTCCAAGCTGCAGGCTGGCTGCGTAGCCTCGAAGATGGCGAGGTTGAATTTGTCCATGACCGCTTGCTCAATTGGGCAGTAGCAAAATATCTCGCACGGAAATTTCAACGTAAGGAACTGTCTATTGATGAACTTTGTGACACCTTAGTTGCCGAGATCCACGGACATGAGGAGCGTCTCTTTCAACGGCTCGGCTATGTACCGATGGATACGTTTTGGTTATTGGCAGACGGGGATACATACTCTAAGACACTCGGTAAACTCGTGGCAAAAATGGATAACCGCATCTCGGAAGGTTACATCCATCTCCTGCCGACACTTGGGCAACGATCTGTTCCTATTCTTCTTGAGCTACTTAATAGGATTACCTCCGACTCGGATTGCGACTACAAAGTCAGCTTGATTCGCAAAGCCCTTGTTAATCTCGCCCAGCAAGAAGAAATCAAGTTGGAGGAGATTACTGCATTACTAAACAAACCGGACCCAATTCAGCAGTCCGTGGCGATAGCCGTGTTTGAGGCCGCGCCCGATCCTCGTCATCTTGATCGTTTATGGGATTTGCACCAACAATGTGCAGATGCACGGGATAACAACACAGATGGCTACAATAGGGCAGATTACCAAGCCAGCTTTGCAGCCTTGCGAGCAGGAATTGAGCTGGACCCGGAATGGCTTCGTAACCGCATCCTCGCTGCCGATAAGAATGGGGAAAGGATTGTTGAACTTGGATATCTGCTGAGTGGACTTGAGCATCCCGATGCTCCCGCTCTCTGGCAAGATACGTCCGATGTATTGATGAGCAGGCTTTCGCCAAATAAACCGCGTAGCCTTATCAATTGTATCGCACGTTTTGAGGATCATGAGAAGATTAACTTTGTGATTGAACGCCTATCGCGTTCAGAAGATTCTGCAAGCGGGGCGGCTATTAGGGCGTTGACAATTCTTGCTCCACAGGATGCTATTGGTCGGCTCATTGAGGTTGAAGAAAGGGACCTGTCTTCAATACGCAATGAGTGGCTGCCGCATCTTTTACGAGTTCATCCTGAACAGACACGCCAGAGAATTCTCGAACTCGCCCAATCTGATTCGAGGGGATACTGGCTAATTACCAGTATTTTTTGGGAACGACCAAATGAACTGAATGAGGCCATGCTGCGATTCGTACTTCGTACGCTTGAGACAGACCTGCGTGATATCAGGGAAGCCTTCACCGAAGAATCCTCTATCCCCAATCATCCGCTGGACTTTCTCGGTCGTATTGCCTGTCCGAAACTCCTAAAAATATTACAAGCGGAGGCGGATGGCGAATTGGAACGGCTGATTGTCGAAGTTGCATTTAGCCGCCTGCATATGAACGGCGGTGACTTCGATTATGTCCTGGAGAACGCTCGCCGTATCCTGATCCTCATAGAAGGCCAAGGCATTACAGATCTGATCAACCGAGAGTTGGCATCCGAGCATTTCTGGGTGCGGCATGGCGGCTTGAAGTGGGCCTTCGTCCGCGCTGATGACAGTACCATAAAACAGCTTGCCGCTATCGCACGACGTCCCATTCCTCTTGACGCTAATGGGAAGCTGGAATCTGAATCCTTCCAGGATTTTTGTCAATCCTTGACTGTCCTTGCAGTATTAGGAGATGTTTCGGTTCTGGTTAAGATACTCATGCAGACTGACGTAGTGAATATACCCAGCAATTTGGTTGACCATTTGGCCACCCTGCGAGCACATCGTGGTCCAATGCCAAAAGTCCTGACTCAGCAAGCACTAAGGATAATACAAGATGAGGCATCACCCGAAGCTTTGCTAAAGACCTCTCTGCTGATTGCTTGTCTAAGTGGCAATGCTGATTTTATCCCAACCGTGCGTACAGTTCTTGAGCAAGCAGATCCAGATAGCCAAATCGCAAAATATGCTTGTATAGCTCTCCGAGAACTTGGTGATCAATCGGATGACTTTGCGCGTCTGGCTGAGCAATTGACTCAGACGAGAGTGAATGTCGAATGGGGCTTGAATGCCTTGATCGGCCTTGGAAATAAAGGGATAGAATTTTTACAGAACTGGATACGAAGCCCAAGTACTACGGAGTATATTGACAGCGTAATTCGTATCCTCTACCGCTATGCTGAAACCCGGAAATTTGCTGTTGATGCTGCTGTGCATCGGTGTCTGAATAGCAGATTCACGCTTCATCCACTTTACGACATCGCCGCCGAATCGGACA
>JAGWBW010000179.1 GCA_021295695.1 Candidatus Latescibacterota bacterium | reverse complement strand
ACGGGGAATCTTTCTCCGTGCTTTGGGAGATCACCCCCCACTACAACAGGCAAGCATTTGTAATGGGCATCGTTAATAGTTAATTACTGTTAATGAAAAAGGATCGGGATGAAAAAAAGTACTTGAAGAAAATCTGAATTTTATCGACCTTGAGCGCGGGCAATCATCTGACAATTTTGGATAGGAGAATTATTATGAGCAGTGGGGAAATCATCTTTCAAGACACATTTGATGGCGCGCTCGATAGCGGCTGGTCGTGGTTGCGGGAACAACCCGATGATTGGCGGATTCGAGATGGCGGTCTGGAGATTTGCGTGCGTCCCGGAGTGAAAGACACGGTGCAAAATGCTTTGCTCAGAGCCGCGCCAGATCGCGGTGACGGTGCGTATGCCGTGGAGGTTACGATCACGAATCACAGCCAGCCGACGCAGCAATACGAACAGGCGGGCATTACGTGGTATCACAATGGGGAACCGGTGTTCAAAGAAGTTAAAGAACTCATTGACGGCGATCTGTACATTATCCCCGGGAAGCAGTCCATGCCAACGCAGAGCGTTCGTTTGCGTCTTGTTGTTACCGCCAGCACATGGGAGGCGCAGTATCGCGCCGAGGGTGAGACCGCATTTCAATCCGCAGCCGATGGGAAACTGCCTCCTCCGGGCGATGATCAGGTGAGTATCCAGTGCTACAATGGCCCGGAAGAAGGCGACCACTGGATACGTTTTTCGGATTTTTGTATTAAAAGCGTTTAGGTAAAAGCCTGCCGCGATGACGGGAGCCTGCCCCGTAGTGGGGGCACGGGGCCTATTAAAAAAAAGCACCATCTCGTTTTGAGATGGTGCTTTCTGCTTAATTCTGAATTTATTTCAGATTATTGCTTGGTGACATTCGCAGCCTGGAGCCCTTTAGGCCCCTGGGTAATGTCAAATTCGACCAAGTCACCTTCGGACAAAGACTTAAAGCCTTCGGCCTGGATCGCAGAGAAATGGACGAAAACATCTTCGCCTCCTTCTTGCTCGATAAAACCGAATCCCTTGGCGTCGTTAAACCACTTAACTCTTCCTTCTGCCAACGTACTTCACCACCTTTCTACATCGAAAATTGCACATCAGAGCGAAAAAAAGGCAAGAACCAGAAGTTTCGATTCTTGCCATACCGTCTTTTCAAGCCGATTGTACAGGAAACAAAACAACACATTCTTAATACTTGGGCACAAATACCCATTATACAAAGGCAAAGATACCCTTTATCCTCCCAGAAGTCAACGCTTTTTCAAAAAAAAAGTTCCATTTCAAATTGTAGCCCCAGCCAGCATCATCTGTCCTTTTTCCGTGTACTGCGCCTTATCCTCTGGTGCTATGGTGCGCCAGATGAGGAATTGTTTGCGTAGCGCGTTCATAAAGTTCTTGTTGACTCGCCGCCATGACGAGGCGTCGCCCGAGATCCGATTTATGGTCAATGTCATGGCAAAAATATTGTGTTCACCTGTGGGCAGGGCTTCAAAATGCACCTGCTGACTCACGCCCAAATCAAAAGGTGCCAACCAGATTGTTGTGTCAATAGTATGCCCTTGTCCGGTTGCGGTTTTAACCGATCCCAACTGCGCGCCGTCTGTATAAAATGTGCCCAGGCTCTCACCTGCATGCGCTTGAAAATAATCGACCAGGAATACGGACAGGCCAAATACGTCTTTGCCGCCTACGGTAAATGGAAATTCAAAATGCCATCGGTCGCCTTGCGGATCGGGGAATTTCCAGCGGCGCGTCACGTCGGGCACGGCCATCATGGATGCCTGGCGCGCGGGATAGATTGATGAGAGCAAAACCACCAGCATGACCAGCATTGAGGATGTCACGGTCGAGAGTGCCGAATAGTTCACGGTAAGGCCTTGTAAGGCATCTTGCCACAGTAAAACTTTGACGACACTTTGTCCCAAAAGATACCCGCCAACGGTTCCCAAAACAGCGTAAACACATGCCTCGGCAATAAATAAGAAGGCGATGTGTACGGGTGCTAATCCCACAGAAGAATAAATGCCGATCTCTCGGAAGCGTTCGTACACCGATCCCATCATGGTATTGAGCACGATCAGCGCGGCGACCAGAATGGGGATAAACAAATTGGCCATGCCTTGCAAAGATGTATTGCCCAGCGAACTGTAAACCGCGACGCGTATGCCGCCATCTGCTGTTGGAATGCCGGCAAATAATACCACCGATAGACGGGATAAAAACGACTTGATCTCGGCTTCTACATCTACTTCTTCGTGAAATCGCACGGCTACCGACTGCAATGGACTGCCCACATCTCGCAACAGGGCATAGGGTACGATCAAAATATCATCGGGGTCCAGATGCTCAAATGGCATGGTCTCGACTTCGGGTCGCTCCAATCCTTGCCGCTCACGGGTCTCGGTTTGCGACATGACGGTAATAAATTCGTCTTCGGTTACTTGAAAATCTGCTGGCGTGAGCGGTTCCTCATCCAGATCGACAAACAGGCGCATTTTCTCAGAGCTGATCAGTCCGGTTACTGTGAGTTGCTTGCCAAAAAGGCGAATGTACGCCTTGCCGACATCTTGTTCTGTGATACCCAGAGTCTCCGCCATTTGATCGGGTAAAATACAGGCAGACTCACCCGGTTGAAACCAGCGTCCAGCCCGCAACAGGGTATCGATATGCGTCACCTGTGCCTCTTCGGGTGCCGCCCCCAGGATTCCCTGGACGCGAGAATTTTTATTTTTATAACGCACCACGGCTTTTGATTTTTTGTCTTCTCTTGTGGCAACATACCAGCTTCGGGGGGTTACGGTGCCTCTGTCTTTGAAATTTATCCGCGCGTAATCATAAGCTGTGTCTTCCAGAGGTCCCCAGAATTTGCTTCTGATCAGTATGCCGGGATATGGGCCTTCCGTATCGCGCTGAAGTTGGTGGAATTCCAGTGCGGATTTGATAGAGGTAAAGGATAGCACGGTAAATGTCAGCAATACCAGGGTTGCAAATGTCAACCAGGTGCGTAGCTTGCGCTTTTTCATATTGGCAATGCCCAGCTGAAATGCCGCTACTGACGCGCTGACCCGGCCCACGTCGGTTTCGTGCAATAATACCTCGGCACTGCGGAGTCGCCTGATATTTTCGTTGAACCGGCCCGATAGAATTGAGATCACAAAGATCGCCAGTGCCAGGATGACAAAAGCCAGCAATATTACAAAGGGATTGGAGAGATCAAATGCGGGGTGTACCTGAGATAGAAAAATCCAGATGACCACAAAGACCGCGCCGATCCCGCCGATTTGCATGCGAATATCGGAGAAGGTAAAGAGCAACCGCTCGAGGAAAAATGCGCAGGGAATGACGAGTAGCATGAAGAAAATCACGCCGCGGATCACATCGTTTTGCGTTGTTTTTACGTCTGGATATGCCCGCGATTCAATGCCCATGCCCGCGCGCGTGTGTTTGATAAAAGCATCCCATTGTTTTTCATGCATTGCGGTTTCTGCTTCGTCCAGATGTTGTTTGGCCTGCGCGTGCAATACTTCCAGTCGTTGATTTTCAATTGAGTACTGGCGCAATTTTCGCATGCGCGACTCGTTCAACATCCACATATCGCGCGCTGCCTGATAGGGCGTGCGAATTAGTGAGCCTGATGATAGGGTTTGAAATCCCTCGCCCCGGGCATCCCACTCGGTGTCTGCGCTTTTTGAGTTGAGTAGCAAATAGCGCACGCCAATCGCCCCTGCGCGCATCGCTATTTTTACTTTTTCTCCGGGTGATGTATAGACCACACCAACGGGTTCGTCTGGACCAAATCCGATGTCATAACCGTATTCTTGCGGTGCGGTATTGCCCACGCCATAGACGCTGATATTGGATAATGTGTTCAAATATCGGGGATCGACTGTACCGTAGAAATCGGTTGCCACGCAGGGGAATAGGATGACGGTTTGCTTTGTGATCCACCAGTTCATATTGAAATGGCCGCTGTAAATTTTACCCTGTCGCCCCTGATTGGGCGCGTATGTGATTTCGCCGCTGTGGGGATCGATATAGTATGCCCGCACGTGTACGCGGCGTTCTGCCACACCCGGGATATAGTATTCGCCGTTTTCATCTGCGAGGTCGTAGTAAATGCGCCGCACGCCTTTGACGGATTTTTCCAGGCCCATTCGCATGGCTGCTATTGCATCTGGGCGCGATTTGTCGGGGGTGATACTGCGCCGCGGGAATGTGCGTACAAATCCTTTGAGGCCGCGCATGCGGTCGTCGGGGTCCAGTTTGTAGTCGGGCAAAAATTTCGCGTCGTTGAACGACAAATCCAGCATGCCCGCGAGTACGCGAATCTGTTTGGTCAGGTTGGTGTAGTTTATATACTCGGCCTGGTCCAGTGGGGTATCCACCCTGAATCGCGCGTCGTTTATGGTTGTTAATGACAGTGCCGGGGTGCCGGCATAGAGTACGACTTCGCTGTCGCTTTTGACATTTTCGCCGGGGATGTACATGTCCCAGGTCATGCCGCCTTTGGGGTTGATGCCATCGACCATTACGTCTTTTGAAGGTACGCCCATGCCTTCGGCAATGGCGGTTGCATAGCGCACAAAGGATTTGCTAAATGTGGCAAAAAAACGCGTGGAGAAATAATTGACCGCTGTATTGACTCCAAATCCGGCGGTCTGGGTCGCTACGCCCATTTCGTCTGTCTGGCTCGAGAGGTCCAATCCGATGAACAGGTCGATGTCAATGGGTTCGGTCATGAGCGCGGCAAAGTGCTCTTCTTTGCGCGAGTGCCGGTTCAGAAAGTCGCAAATGCCCCGGAAGCCCAGGTGGTGTGCCGAAGATGCGAGGAAGAGTACGGTGTATTTGGGGCGGTGCGCTTGAAAATATTCGGCGAGGCGCATGAGTCCGACGATGCCACACGCCATTTCAGCGCCTGGCGCCTGTGCGGGTACGACAGACATGGCGTCGTAGTAGGCATTGATGACTACGATTTTTTTGCGCATTTCTGGATCGGATCCTTCGATCCAGCCCAATACGTTGGATGCGTCGTCTTTCTTCCAGGGCATTCGGGATTGGAGTTGTACTTCTATTTCGCTCTGGTCTGCCGTGCTCGCGGTCGATCCAGAATCGCTCTACGCTGTTGGGTACTTGCAAAAATTTTGTTTCGGCCTGGGTATAAGATGTGGTGTCTGGCGCGATAAATATGATTTGTTTTGCGCCCAGGACGGCGGCGTTGAGCCATCTGTTCCAGGTATTAAAGTTCATGAGTACGACGGTGTTTTCCACGTCTTTGCCGTCGTATGCTTTAAATTCGCCGTTGCCGCCGTCGATCAGGCGCGTTCGCACGCCACCCGGTGGCAATGTGGAGGTTTTTACGAGGTTGGGCCATAGTCCGGAGAGCGGAAATACTTCGCCGGATGAGACGATGGTCAATTGGCTGCCTTCATCTACGGGTGAGGTCACGCCGTAGGTTTCTGTTTCTACGTTTTTCAGGCCCAGTGCTTGAAAGCGTTGTTTAATAAATTGCGCGGCGGCATCGTGACCCGGGTAGCCCGGTACGCGAGATTTATATTGGGTAAAGGTCGCCATTAGTGCGCGCACTTCTGCTTCTGTGATTTCGCGTTTGACGCGATCAGCGACGACTTCAGCACCCGGCACAGGGGTTGGTTCTACGGGTTCGGGTGTTTGCAATCCCAGCACATTTTGTAGCAATGGGTTGACCGTATCGGGTCCCAAAATGACCGCGCCAAATCCGAATACGGCAATCCCAATTATTGCCAACCAACCGATGCGACGATACATGGAGGGTCCTTTCAAAGAGGAATTTTAGCGATCCGAACCAAAGCGTATTCGCGCATTGGGCAGTGTAATACCAACAAGACGTTTGTCGCGATAGTGGTAAATATTCCCGTCATCTTCCATCACACTGTCATTGGCACACTGGGGTTTTTCAAAGCTGAGATACAAGACATCTGCACTTTCATCATAATCACTCCAAACTTGCGAATATGGCAAACGCAACAGTTCGGTAGCAAATGTCAGGTCAATTGTGGACGTGTCCATATCGCAATTCTCCTGCGCATGACATAAATACCAAATATATAGTATATCG
>JAGWBW010000178.1 GCA_021295695.1 Candidatus Latescibacterota bacterium | reverse complement strand
TCAGTTCAAAGGATATGTATTTGGGGTCGTGTACTTTAGCTATTATGCACAATCTTCACATGGTAGGCAATCACTGTTTGTTTTGCCTTAGAGCTTGTGCGATACGTATCATCCGATGTACTGTTTTGTCCGCGAGAAGGTGAGCGATGATCCGGAATATTCTGCACATAGGAATGGGTGTGGGTGTGGTCTTTTTTGGGCTGGTCGCCCTGGTAGAGTTACTGGGATATGTGACCTGGTACCTGATGCCCAGAGATGCGGAGTCGATGCAGCAGGCATCCGAGTTTGAGGAGATCATGGGCAGGCTGATGCAAAGCCCCACAGAGGGGACTATCCGGGTTGTGGTGCCAGACCGACGCCCGAAGACGGCAATGGAGTGGCCGGAAAGAAAGGGGCGACAGTTTCGGGAAGCTCCGATGCTAAAAAAAAGAGTCGTGGTGGGGAATCTACCACCGGTTGAGGAAAGGGTGCCGGAAAATCCACTGATGATTGTACCGCCCCATCAGAACGGGCCTTATGGGGGTACCTGGACGCGATTTGCAACGGGACCGAGAGATATAGGTATTGTTGAAGCGCGGTTTGCCTATGAGGGATTGGTGAGATGGGATCCGATGGGGCAAAAAATTCTTCCCAATCTGGCAACGCATTGGGAGATATCCGATGGGGGACGGACCTATACGTTCTGGCTGCGAAAGGGGGTGCGCTGGTCAGATGGGCATCCCTTTACAGTAGAGGATATTTTCTTCTGGCATGAAAATGTGTTGAATAATCAGGAGTTGACACCGGTGGTCGCGCGGGATTTTCAGCGGGGAGGCGAGGTGATGGCGATAGAAAAAGTCGATGCGTACACCGTGCGTTTTCGCTTCAGGCGACCCAATGGTCTCTTCCTGAAATTGTTGGCATGGGGACGCGGATACGAAATGTTGCGGTACCCGGCGCATTATATGTCGCAGTTTCATCCGCGGTATGTGGCACTGGAGAAATTAGAAGCGATGGCAGGGGAACACGGTTTTGACTTCTGGCACCAACTTTTTCAAGACAAGCGAGATTGGCGGAATCCGGATATCCCCAGACTGTGGCCGTGGGTGGTCGTGGCACCTCCGCCCGCTCGCCCTTCTGTGCTTGAGCGAAATCCCTATTATTGGAAGGTGGATATAGAGGGGAACCAGCTTCCTTATATTGATCGTATGACCTTCGAGATTTATGACCGCGAGACGATCAATCTCAAAGCGATCAACGGGGAGATCGGGATGCAGGGGCGGCATATCCTGATCGAAAATTATTCCTTATTTATGGAAAATCAGTCACGCGGAGGGTACAGGGTGCTGCATTGGATTACTGGCGGAACTGGGGGTGAGAGTGTCGCGCTGAATTTGAACCACAAAGATCCGGTGATGCGCGAAATTATTTGGGATCGTCGGTTCCGCATTGCGCTGTCATATGCGATTGATCGGGAGGCGATTAACGAGGTCGGTGGGTTTGGTATCGGTCAGCCGAGACAACCGGCACCTTTGCGAACGTCGGTGCATTATTCAGAGGCGTTTGAAAAAGCATATATCGACTACGATCCGGATAAGGCCAACTCGCTTTTGGACGAGATGGGACTGGTGGAGAGAGATCGGTCCGGTATGCGATTGCGGCCCGATGGAAGGCCGATCAGACTGGCAATTGAAACGATGTCGATCAACAACCGGGTGCTGGAATTGGTGGCGAATTATTGGACGGCAGTGGGGGTGAAGACGGAGATCAAAGAAGAAGCCCGACAGCTTTATTACGAACGGAGAAAGGCGCTGATACACGATGCGGCAACTGCGGGGGGTGAGGTGCAGAACCCACTTCTGGAGCCGCGCCTGTTTGTCCCCTATAATGTGGGATCGAGCCACGCGATTGGATTCACGCACTGGCTTTTGACCAATGGAAAACGAGGAGAGACGCCCACGGGGGATATGCGGCGCTGCATTGAACTGTTCTGGCAGATTGAGGAGACGCCTGACGAGGCGGAACAGGTTCGGTTGTTTGGAGAGATTATAGAATTGAACCGGAAAAATCTCTGGGTGATCGGAACAATCGGGAGCATGCCCTCGATTATGCTGGTACACAATACATTTCGAAATGTGCCAGAAGTCGCCATGGCGTCATGGTCGGTCCGCACGCCTGCGAATACGGCGGTTGAGTGTTATGCGATTGAGCCATAGCCCGTATAGGGGCATTATTCCTTTAGTGCCGAAAATTGAGCGGTTTGTTCAATCTTGCCATCGACAATGCCCATGTAGCCAATCAGCATTTCGTCAAAACTTTGCTCACCCCAGTGGACCGTTGCGGAGGGGTCGGGATTGAGTTTGTTTTTTGCCGAGTTGTCAAAGACGGCATGGCTGACCACGCGCGTTCCAGCGGGCAGGTATTTGGGGGTTGAGAGGGCGTAGAATCGCTGCCAGTTGAACGTGTAATTGGGCACAGAGAGCAGGTTTTCGCAGGTTCCGTCGGGATAATGTGCAACATATCGGAAGCCCGCGCCCCGGAAGTGCATATGGGGGAAGAGGGTGTAGAGCGTTACATCCTCTTCAAAGACTTTTATGGATGAATCGCGATGGGCACTGGCATGCGGCGGAATTTTAATTTTCGGATTGGCGGGACCAACCACGCGGTGTTCTCGCAGGTTTTGTGCGTGGGTGAAATACAACCCCAGTTTGCTTTCATCCACTTCGGGACGTCCAGTGGTCGTATAGTGGATTTGAAATTGGAGTTTGCTCCCTTTGGGGAGTAGTTGCGCCGTGCCTTTGGGCAGCATGACACCGTCCATGCCCGGTACATAAGAGGCAAAGATGCCATCTAACCACCGGTTCTTTTTAACGGTTTTCATTTTGTGCCCTTTGGGATAGATCACGCGCGCCAGTGCGTGGTGCATGGCTGCGCGATTTCCCGGCAGAAATTCGGTGCCCCGCACTTGCACATCGCGGTTGATGGGTACTGTGATTTTGGGATAACGATAGTCGATAATGCCGGTTGAGGGGATTTCCTGCCGTTCCAATGCGATGACCAGGTCGGGTTCTCCATAAGTCCAGGTTGTGGCTTGTGTCGGGTTTTCGGATAGCGGGTCAGGACCATCACCTCGGGGTGATCCGGCTTCGATCCAGCGGACGAGGGTTTGTTCTTCTTCTGATGTGAGAGACATGTCGTTGCTAAATGTGCCGATGTGCGGATCTGCATGCCAGGGGGGCATGCGGCGTGTGCGCACAACTTCGCGCATCATTGGAGACCAGCCAGCGACTTCTTTGTAATCGGTCATGTCAAAGGGGGCTATGCCGCCGGTTTGGTGACAGGGCACGCATTTGTTTTGCAGAATGGGGACGACCTGTTTTGCATAAGAGATCTGTTTGTGTTGTGCGCGGTCTTTGCCCGGTAGAGCAATCAGGCAACCGGGTGATGCAAGGGCTTTGACGGCGATTTCCTCACCTTTGAGGTGGGCGAGGAGTGCATCGGCGAGATAATGGTTGGACGCGCTGGGTTTTTGTGCTTCGTAATTCAGACGATCGTCGATGGGACCCCGGTAGAGGATGTGCCATGTTTTGGGATCGATGACAAGTGCCTCAGCCGTGCGGTGCAGGTCGAGCGATTCGGCGACGAGTTGTGTTTCGTCAATGAGGATGGGATAGTCGATGGAGAAGGCGACGGCTTCCTCGCGTACGCTTTCGCGGTCGTCTTGCAAGTTGGCATTGAGCATTAAAAATTGTACGCCTTTGGGCGCGTATTCATCGCGTATTGTGTTGAGGTCATGCACTGCATTGCGCACAATCGGGCAACCATTGCCCTGGACGAATAAGACGATGGCTGATGCGTCTGAGTGCTCATGGAGTGTGTGGAATTCGCCGTTCTGGTCATAAAGACCAAAGTCATCCACGACAATATCTACCGATTGTGGTGTTTCGGGAATAGCAGAACAGCCGATGAGAAGAAAGGAAAGGATGTACGAGAGGTGTTTCATGGTGGCTTCCATTTTTGGAGTTGATAGGCGGAGCGGCCTTGCTCCATCTGCGTAAAACGCTCAAATGAACTGGCCTGAGAGGCGGCCAGTTGTACACCGCTCACTCGCGTTTTTTCTGCGACATCTGCGGATGCTTTTGATTTTTAAAATTCTCTGCTTCGCAATAATTCCAGTACGCGCTCGAGATCGTCATTGCTGTAAAATTCGATTTCGATTTTGCCCCGGGAACCTCTGCGGTTGATATTGACCGCTGTGCCAAAATAGCGCTGGAGATCTTCTTCGAGAAATAGCAGGTTGGGGTCTTTGGGTGGCGTGGATTTTTTTTCTGTGGTGCCTTCTTTTAGTGCTTTGACAAGGGCTTCTGTGCGGCGAACCGATAGTCCCTGTGCAATAATCTGCTGGCATAAGGCAATTTGTTGATCCGCGTTGTCAAGGCCCAGGAGTGTGCGGGCGTGGCCTGCGGATATCTGCCCGGCTTGCAGGGCGTCGAGTACTTCGGGTGCCAATGCGAGGAGGCGCAAGGTGTTGGCAATGGTGGAGCGGTCTTTGCCCACGTGTTCTGCTACCTCTTCTTGTGTGAGAAAACACTCGTCTATGAGCATGCGATAGGCTTTGGCTTCTTCAATGGGATTGAGATTTTCTCGCTGAATATTTTCAATTAGCGAGAGTTCCATCATTTCCTGATCTGTACCCACATCCATAACAATTGCAGGCACAACTGTGAGTTCGGCTTGACGCGCGGCGCGAAAACGACGCTCGCCTGCGATCAATTGATAGCCCGATCCAAAGCTACGCACAGAAATAGGTTGAATGATACCTTTTTCGCGGATTGATTGCGCCAATTCGCTCACGGCTTTGGGATCGAATTCCGTGCGTGGCTGGTGGGGGTTGGGTTCAATATTATCAATGGGTATTTCGATGATTTCCCGATGGCTCTGTCCCAGGGGCGAAGGGGTAGTTTCCGATGTGATTTTTTCGGCAGAGGTTTCATCGACAACGGGAATCAGGGCGCCCAATCCCTTGCCGAGGGCATTGCGTTTAGCCATTGATGACCTCCCCGGCTAAGTTCATGTAATTTTGCGCGCCGGTAGATATAATATCGTAGAGGATGATGGGTTTGCCAAAGCTGGGTGCTTCGCCGAGTTTGACGTTGCGAGTGATAATCGTATTATAGACGCGGTCGCCAAAATGTGATTTGGTCTCTTCGGCAACCTGGCGCGCCAGATTGAGACGTCCGTCGTACATGGTGAGTAGTACGCCTTCAATAGCGAGGTGGGGGTTGAGATGTTGTTGCACGAGGTGCAGGGTGTTGAGCAATTTGCTCAGGCCCTCGAGCGCGTAGAATTCGCATTGTATGGGAATGAGCACAGAGTCGGCCGCCGTCAGCGCGTTGAGCGTGAGCAATCCCAGTGCGGGGGGGCAGTCGATGATGATGAAGTCATAGGTTTCACGCGCTTTCAGGAGGGCATTTTTGAGGCGTTGTTCGCGCGATGTGACGGAGACC
>JAGWBW010000027.1:81195-83453 GCA_021295695.1 Candidatus Latescibacterota bacterium | reverse complement strand
TATCGCATTTATACACACTTGTTTACCAAAATTCAACCCGATTATACCCGCCAGATAAACACCTGTCAACCGATTTGTATCAATGAGACGCGTGAATATCTCATTCCATCTGTTATTCTCAATCTGTCCATTTAAAAAAAGACGGCACTGGCAATGTCCTTCACCAGTGCCGCCTTCGCACGATTGACACCCGGGGGTGGCATCAATCATGACAGAGAACCACTATTACTAAATGTTAGTAACCTTTAAATTCAGGAGAAAAAGAAAACGACTCCATTGAGTAGATACTGCAACATGTGTGCCAATATGGATTACTTCAAATACTTATATTTTTAAAGTACTATTTTTAATTCGGATAGAAAAAAATAAAATTCTAATTGAATTTTACGTAGCGCATCTTTAGACGATACCTCGTCTTTCTATTTTATACTTCGCCTTTTAGACGATACCTCGCCTTTAATATTAACGCTATGTTGGGAATAGCTGGAACTGGGGGGTTGGTGAATCGTCCTAAACCGATCTTTTGAGTTAAACCCTTGCAAAAGTCTTGCTGTATATCACGCAGGGAAGCAATAGATCTGACTCTGGACTTGATCCGTTTCGGTGGGTACCTTACCTTCTGGATTACTGGCGTTGTGCCTGCGGCGTGGCGGCTTAAACCATGCCGCAATGACATAAGATTAATTATGCACAATCTTTTTTACCGAGATGCACTAAAGCGGCTTGAGGTCCCAGGAGCTCCTTTATTAAAACAAAAAACTTGACAAGTTCCACCTCTCTTTCCACTTTGTTAGTCATATCCTGCTCTATATTCCCAACCATAAGCTATCTTTCAAGAATTACTTGATTTAGGCGTAGAAATTGCCCAAAGGGGACGTAACATGAGTTCACCAGAAGCTATTGCCAATCCTATAGAGCTACCATTGGTGTTAAAAAGAGCAAAAATACAAGGGATAGGAATCCCTCCTGAAGTGCAACAGTTTTGTGTCGAAAACAACCTTTCAGAGGCCTTGTCCCTGGCACAGAAATTTGTAAAACACTGCTTCTCAGAGATCCAGGCTCTCAAGTTGCGACTCGTTGTAGGTCCAGAAGATGATGAGAAATGGGTTGAAATAAATATTATAGTCCCAGATACTGCCAACTTCTTGACTGAATATAACAACTACACTCGCCTATTGGTCGCCGAGATCCCCTGGCCCGAAAGAAACATGTTGCGGTTCAATTTTAGTTTTGTCTAACACATGGATCCAAAAGATTTTTTACGAGTAGCAAACACCTTAGCTGAATCGGATGAGGCAGCAGAATTGCGATCTGCTGTAACGGATCAGACCGCGAGCAAATCAAAAGCGAAATCAGTAGCTATATCACAAAAATGGAGGGAAACACAGTTTAGTACAGGGCTTCCCATACCCATCCTTGTAAAAGACGGAACCGCGCTTAAGTATCCATAAGGTGCGGTTTTATTTTTTAATCGAAGTTTGCACTTTGCACATTCCTTCAAAAGTGATAATTTAGACAAGAAACTGATGGGTTGAGCAGACTGACCACTGACCACTGGCTACTCGCCTCATGAATGATATTGTAATCTATTCTGCCACAAGCCTTTGCGCTGTGTACTTCATGTTGACCGCCATTTTGTTATTCGGCCTTTTTCGCAGATCGCGGTCAGTAAATACCCCGCGTGTATCCGTTTCCATTATTGTGCCCGCTCGCAATGAAGCCGCAAACATTGATGCATGTTTACAGGCATTGGCTACACAGACCTATCCCGACGATCTTATGGAAATTATCGTAGTAGATGATCGCTCCACCGATGATACTGCCGCTCGAATCGACAAATGGACGCGCTGTTTATCCAACCTGAGTCGCGTATCCGTCACACAGCAGAACTGCGCTTGCCCTAAAAAAAACGCCCTGTGGCAGGGCATCAAACACGCGCGTGGAGATATTATTTTTACAACAGATGCCGATTGTCGGCCAGGCCCCAATTGGATTGCGTCAACCCTCTTCCACTTTGCACCCGACGTCGGCATGGTCATCGGCCACGCCCCCCTCTTGAAAAACGAAAAAACCCTATCGGGCTTGCTATCTCTCCAGGCACTCATCGTCTCAACTCTGGCGGCGGGTAGCGCGGGCATTGGATTTCCGCTCACCTGTTCGGGGCGCAACATGGCCTATCGCAGAAAAGCCTTTGAGGAGGTCAACGGCTTTAACGACATCGGACATATCATCGGCGGAGACGATGTGTTGCTCATGCG
>JAGWBW010000027.1:31921-81086 GCA_021295695.1 Candidatus Latescibacterota bacterium | reverse complement strand
GGCATTCCCACCTTGATTCTGGCCCTTGCGGTGTATATATTCCATGTCATTCTGGCGACGCTACCCATTCTGTTCTGGATCGACACCGAATTATTTTATATAGTCAGCTCTTGCCTGGCGATAAAAATAATCGCCGATGCCGTTTTTCTGCTCTCCGGCGGTATTCGGTTCAAAAGCCAGAAATTGCTCCTGTGGTTTCCAGTTTTCGAAATCCTGATCATTCCCTATATTGTCATCATCTGCGCGCTCGGCACATTTTCACCATTCAAATGGAAATAATATGTTGTCAATCAAACTACTGCCCGAAACCTTCATGCGATACCATCGCGCAATCACGCCCCGGCGGATATGGAATGCCTCAAAAGTGGTCGCGTCCTATGCCCTCTCCAATCTGTTTCGTCGGGATATTCGCATGGGCAAACCCTTTGTGCTCATGGTCGAACCCACCAATTTCTGCAACCTCAAATGTCCGCTCTGTCCCTCTGGCAATGGCGACATGACCCGCGAGCGCGGCATTATGCCGTTTGAACACTTCAAGCATGTCTTTGAGCAACAGGCCGATCATCTCCTGCTCCTCATGTTGTGGAATCAGGGCGAACCCTTTATCAACAAACATCTCACCGACATGATCCGATTGGCCTCCGCGCACAATGTTCCCACGCTGACCAGCACCAATGTCCACTACATCAAAAACCGGGAAACCGCCCGAGACATCGTCGATTCTGGCCTGTCCGAACTCGTGGTCTCTCTGGACGGCGTCACACCCGAAAGCTATGTCAAATACCGCGTAGGCGGCAATTTTGATCGCGTGCTCGACGGCATCCGCCTGCTCGTACAGGCAAAACGCGACCTGCAAAGCAGCCATCCCCTGATCCACCTGCAATTTATCATCATGAAACACAACGAACACGAAATTGAAGCTGCGCGCAAATTCGCCCGGGAGTTAGGTGTAGATCGCCTCTCGCTCAAAACAGCCCAGGTATATACCGAATCCGATGTAGAGACCTTCCTGCCTTCCAACGAGAAATTCAGCCGCTACGATTACGCTGCCGACCACCTCTCGACCAAAAGCAAAATCAGCAATACTTGCCGCCACCTCTGGTACAGCACCGTCATCAATTGGGACGGCGCCGTATCGCCCTGTTGCTTTGACAAAGATGTTCACTACGGCCTCGGCGACGCCCTCAATGAATCGGACTTCGACCAGATCTGGACAGGTCAAAAATACACGGACTTCCGCAACGCCATCCTCAAAGACCGTAAATCTGTCCCAATATGCAACAACTGCTCAGAAGGCGTGAAAGGCATGTTTTACGATATAGAAAAGGTCGAGCAATGAGGAATTAAAAATTAAGAATGGTTTGGCGGTGTAATCACTTCACACTGACGGGCGAAAGATTTTTCGCCCCTACCACATCGGGCGAGGCATGCCTCGCCCCTACCTCTAATGGATATCGTCCTTCACTTATTGCTGCTCTTTACAGTTCTCTACACTCTCGTCGCACTGTGTTTTTTTTTCGGATTATTCCGCCTGAACAATCAGCCGCGCACTGCTGAAACGCCATTTATATCCATTGTTATTGCCGCGCGCAATGAAGCGGATTATATCGGTCTGTGCCTCCATTCTCTAAAACAACAGACCTATCCATCTGACCGATTTGAAATCCTCGTCGTTGACGACGACTCGACTGATGATACATCTCAAATTGTCTCCTCTGCGTGCCTGGACAATCTCCACCTTTTGTCAGTCGATAACAGCTTTCCAGAAATGGCGGCAAAAAAACGCCCGATGTCCGTTGGCATTCACCGCGCACGGGGCGAATGGATCCTCACCACCGATGCTGACTGCACCGTACCGCCCACCTGGGTCGCCAGCATGGCGTCTTATATGGCGGCTGATATTGGCGTTGTTATAGGATTTTCGCAACTTACATCGCGCTCATTCTTCGACCGCTTGCAGGCTTATGATTTTCTCACTCTTATGGCGGCGGCGGCTGGTGCTGCCGGATTGGGCATGCCCCTGGCTGCTTCGGGACAGAATTTTGCTTATCGCAAAGGCCTTTTTGAAAAAGTGGGCGGTTTCCGCGACATTGCACACCGCCCGTCTGGCGATGATGTGCTATTGCTCCAGTTGCTGCGCCAGGCATGGGATGGACGCATCGCGTTTGCCGCTGATCCCGGCGCTTATGCAACCACCCATCGCCCAGAAACACCAGCATCACTCTGGCAACAACGCAAGCGGTGGGCATCTAATGCCGCGTATCAACTGCGTCTCAATCCTATTTTTTTTTCTTATATTGCGGTGGTCTTTTTTATCAACGCGCTCATCCCCGCTGCTTTTGTCATCTCAATGACAGATGGCAGATATACACTACCTCTGATCTGCTGGGGCGCGAAAATACTGGTAGATCTATTCGTGGCGGGAAAAGGCATCCATATCTTCAAGCGCATTGACCTGCTCATCATATTTCCACTCTGGGAGATCATACAAATCCCCTACACCATTCTCATCGGTCTCGCGGGAACCCTGCGTGGATTCGCGTGGAAAGGCCGAGAACATTGATATAGAGGTACCTCATGGCCACCAAAATCCTTTTCTGTCTCCTCAGCCTGCTATTCGCCCTGCCGTCCCATGCACAACGCCCACGTGCCCGGGATATGGGCATTGAAATTGGCACATTGCCCACGGGCACATACAACGCCATCACCGATGTCAAAGGCGTTCTCGTCGGTCACGTCACCTTAATCGAAGGCAGTGGAGAACTCGTCGTGGGCAAAGGTCCCGTGCGAACGGGTGTCACGGCCATCGTCCCACACGGCGAGGACATCTATCGAAATAATGTATTCGCCGCAGCCGAAGCCCTCAATGGCAACGGTGAAATGACGGGTATGGCGTGGATTAATGAACGCGGGCAACTCGAAGTGCCCGTTGTACTTACGAATACACTATCTGTGGGTGAAGGCTATAGCGGCGTGGTCGCATACATGCTCAAACAGGGCACGGGGAGGGTTCCCCTACCTGTAGTCGCCGAATGTTATGACGGCGGTCTCAACGATATAGCCGGGCGACATGTCAAGATCAATCACGTTGTCGAAGCCATTGAAAACGCCACAGGCGGCGCAGTGCCCGAAGGCTCTGTTGGCGCGGGCACTGGAATGCGCGCATATCAGTTCAAAGCAGGCATCGGTACAGCCTCGCGCGTTGTCCCAGATGGACATACCATAGGCGTGCTCGTCAATGCCAACTGTGGGCGCAGACGGGAACTCCTCATTGCTGGCGTCCCCGTAGGACGGGAATTATCCGTGCAGACCTCCCCCACGCGCGATGGCTCGATTATTGTGGTCATTGCCACCGACGCGCCCCTGGTGCCGCACCAATTGCGCCGCCTGTGTAAACGCGCCGCCATGGGCATTGGTCGCACGGGCACGGTTTCCCGCACCAGCAGCGGGGATTTCGCCATTGCCTTTTCAACCGCCTATCGCCTATCTCGCTCCCGCGCCGACCGCGATACAATTACCACACTGCGCGATGGTCGGCTGACCGCTATTTTCCAGGCCACCATTGAAGCCACTGAAGAAGCCATTGTCAATAGGCCGAGACAATCGCACAATGCCTGCGTTACCGCATGACAAATTGATTGAGGTGCTTGAAAAATACGGCCGGAGATAAATTCAAGAATAGCTATTGGTAAGTCAACTACCCAACGCTGAAGCAGTTGGGCTTGTCGCTCGTGCATAAATGCACTCGGCAACTTTAGGCTTGTTGACACAAAGCCCTTGCTCGGATATTCCGAGCGGCGTTGCGGTCAGCATGGTCTTTATGACCACACACTTTGCACAGGAAGGATGCCTGGGTATGTCTATTGCCTTTCTCACAATGTCCACACTCGGCACAAGTTTGGCTGGTGTATTTCGGATCCACAGGTTCTATGTGGATACCAGCACGCTTTGCCTTGTATAAGCAGAGATACTCTGTCTATGCCCTTGAAACTATACAGGCGTTGATCATAGGGTATGCTTGCATGCTTACGGAACGCAGGCTGCACGTTTTTATCGCGCTTATACGCCTCTACAACTTGAGCAATACAGCGAATAGCCATTTGTGCAGAGAGACCAAACAAGTGGCGTAAGTCTGAGTAGTATAGCTTTTGTAGTGCAAACTTATTCGCCAGCTTGCGCTCATAAGCCTTCGGAGCAAGCCAATTGGCAGCTTCGTTGAACCGCTCAATAGTGATTTTTAGCTTCTGGCCTGTGGTGGCGTCCGGTAACAGTTGTATTTGAAGAGTTAGTTTCATATTGAGAAATATACTCAATATATTTTCGATCATCAAGGTGGTTTTCCAGCCTTGTTATACACTAAAGCTATAACGGGAGAGCCACTTACACTCCCACAGCTAAAGGTGAGGCTGCGGATGACGAATCCCCTTTCCTCGTCGGCAATATTCTCGTGGTAATCTACGAAGAACTGTTCCGGGTAGCCAAACTCCTCGTTGTACGTGACGTCGATGCGGGCGGCGCCCTCGTCTATCGCGGTCTGCAATAGGATGAACAGCGCTTTGACCGGAACGAACCGCTCCGGATCGGGAATATTGGGCACAGCCGGGTCGGCAGAGGCGACGCTTACAACTGCACCGGCGCGCACGGTTACCGCCGCGTCAGCGATATAGTCTATCGGACAGAAGCAGTTCCACGCGCCTGTATAGACGTAGTTCGCAACGCGTCTTCGCTCCCATCGCCCTTGATGACGGAGCAAGTCTGCCTGTAGAGAGCCGGAGTCGCGCACGAGAAGGACGTCCTCGAAGATTGGCATGTCGATCTCTCTACCGCCAGCGGTGATGCCGGTTACTGTGCGGACGTACCTGCCCTCAGGTAAATCTGCGTCGATCAGCGGCAGATTGACGATTCTGTGGAAAGGTACGGGCAGGTCGCGCGTTGGATCAGGCAGATCTATAACCGCTGTCTGCGAGCCTTTGTTGCCGGTTAGCTGGACGCGCACTGCGATAATAAAACCATCGAACTCGCAACTACCTGTGGGCACGGCATCTTTGCCAATCACCGCCATGAGGTAGTCGTTCGAGTACGCCTCTGTAGCCCCGCACACCACTTCTGAGGCACCCGGAAAAGTAGGTCCTGGGTTGATGCCACAAGCAGTCATGATCCCGAGGATCAATAGCGCACTTGATCTTGCAATATGTCGTCCGATGTTCATCGTTCATCTCCTCGTGAATATCATTTTACGCATTCGCTTTCTACATACTCCAAACGCACAAAGAACCTGAATAGTTCCTCTAAGGAGGACCAGCTATGTCTCAAATACCCATCATCACTGCCCTTTGCGCCTATGTTTTTCTCACCCTATTGGTCGGCGTCTATGCCGGCAGGCGCGTTAAAGATTCCGCCGACTTTGTCGTTGCGGGCAGGCGCCTGGGCATCTTGCTGGCCACGGGCACGCTTTCCGCCACATGGTTTGGCACGGGCACAGTGCTCGGCGCGGCAGGCGCAGCTTACAAAGGGGGCTTTTTAGCCGTTATCGCCGATCCTTTTGGCGCAGCCCTGTGTCTGTTTCTCGCGGGCCTGTTTTACGTGCGGATGATGCGGCGCATGGGCGTTTCAACCATTGCCGAATTTTTTGAACGAAGATTTGGCAAAACAGCCGGTGTGGTCGCTGCTGCATGTACGATTCCGGCTTATATCGGCTGGGTTGCGTCGCTAATGGTGGGATTTGGAAAAATTATCCACGCGCTTACGGGATTGGATGCGGTGTTAGGTACTTGCCTGGGCGCTGTTATTGTGCTGATCTATACAACAATAGGCGGCATGTGGGCTGTGACGCTGACAGACTTTATCCAAGTGGCTGTCTTAACCCTGGGGCTGATCTTTATGACGCCCTTTCTCTTAAGCGACATGGGGGGATGGGCCGCCATTCGAGCACAACTGCCCGATGACCAATTTTATCTCTATCCCCGCGATGCGGATATGACCACATGGTTTAATTATGCGCGTGCCTGGTTGGTAATTGGCCTGGGCAATCTCGCGGGGCAGGACCTTTTGCAACGCAGCCTATCCAGCCGGAACGAATCCGTCGCCCAACACAGCGCATATATCTCTGGCATTATTTATCTAACCGTTGGCCTTTTGCCCGTTTTTCTGGGCATTGCAGCCACTCTCACATTTCCCAATCTGGCAGATCCCGAACAGGTGATGATGAAACTCGCCGAGACCTATCTTCCCCCACTCGGCATGGCCGTTTTTATCGGTGCTTTGATCTCCGCACTGATGAGCAGTGCGGACAGTGCCTTGCTCGCCCCTGCCAGTGTGATAGGCAACGATCTGATCCGCTATCTGCGCCCCGATATTGACGCACAAACCCAACTGCGCCTGTGCCGCCTGAGTGTCCCTGTCCTCGGCGTCATCGCGCTTTATCTCGCCCTTTCGCACGACACGGTTTACACGCTGATGGTCGATTCCTGGTCCATCTTGCTGGCGACTCTTTTTGTGCCCCTCACGGCGGGTATCTGGTGGTCTAAAGCCAATCGCTCTGGCGCCCTCTGGTCGATGATTTCAGGTGCTATCGCCTATCTCATCCTGCTTCAAATCGCGCCTGACCAACCCGCCGATCTCCTCGCAGTACCAATCGGCCTTCTCGCGCTTGTCATCATAACCAAAGCGACTACAAAAACAGATCCACCCTTGCCCCTGAGCGATACGTCAGGAACACCTCTCGCTTATGAAAATCGACTGGGGAATCTAAATCCGTTTCGAGGTTCATCCAATCAGTAAATTTGCGCGAAGTCAAAGGAGGTTTTGACAATGACGAAGCCAAACAGATCTGGGAAGAATACCAAAAGCGACATAATATCTCGGATCGAATTGGACAAACAGCGGGGATTGATCCAAAAAGTAGGCGCATTTGGTTTGGCTCTTCTATTAGAGATATTGTCCTTCAAAGAAATACTGAAGGATTGCATTCTTCTCTATTCTTTCAACGAGTCGGCTCTGAAACCTATTTCCGCAAAGGAGTTCGTCGGTGATTTACGGAATGGTTTCGGCTGATGAAATACGATATTATGCTACTCGTCTTCTTGAGATATTTCTTCCTCGTCGGATTTAGAGGAAACTTGAGTCCCAAGAATCCAGTTAGCCAGGCGCGACTGGATTCGTTTGAGGAAAAGCAAAGAGCGTGATCTGACCTTCCTGAATCATCTAAAAGATTCCTTGATATCTGTCAGTGTATAAGGCACTTCTTCATATTCCATACCACGCATCGCCGATGTAAGAGATAAGTCGGTCCACATCGTATCTTCCTCACGGTCCTTCGATATTTTGTGCCGCGATTTAAGAAATTCGACAAAATCGAGAACTTCCCGCAGTACAGGCTCTGGAAGAGTTTGCAAATGTTGAGAAATATGATCTGCTGTTGTCATAACAAAATCCTCATAAAAAATGGGCGTACACAGGTTTGTTCTTCCATAATTATCCCGCCCGAATCCGATTAATCTTGCTCGCTGCAACACCCGCGCCAAATCCATTATCTATATTGACCACGGTCACGCCCGACGCGCAACTGTTCAACATACCCAACAGCGCTGCCAACCCCTTAAAACTCGCTCCATATCCCACGCTGGTCGGCACGGCAATAAGCGGTACATTGACCAGGCCGCCAACCACACTGGGCAGTGCCCCTTCCATACCGGCCACCACAATAATCACACTCGCATCCGATAGACGTTCTCGACACGCCAGCAAACGGTGAATCCCGGCAACTCCCACGTCGTAAAGCGTTTCGACTTCATTGCCCATCACCCGCGCGGTTTCCACAGCTTCTTCTGCCACTGGTAAATCGGATGTGCCCGCAGACACGACCAGAATTTTTCCCACAGTTTCCGCAATGGGAATCTCCCCTGGGACGACCACTGTGCGAGCGAGCGCGTTGACATTTGCCTCGGGATATTTTGCGACCAGAGCATCGCGCATCTCTGCATTTGTGCGCGTTGCCAGCAGTGCCGCGCCCGATGACACGATGCGGTCTGCTATGGCGATCACTTGCTCGACTGTCTTTCCCTCACAAAAAATAACTTCGGGAAACCCCTGCCTCAGCGTGCGGTGGTGGTCAATGCGCGCAAAACCAAGCTCTTCAAACGGCAAGTGTGCGAGGTGTGCAAACGCCTCGTCCACATCTGTTTGCCCCTGTGCAACAGCCTCTAACAACGCGCGTATGCGTTCAGGTGTCACGTCGCCCCTCCGCTTTGATCTGTCCCAGCAAATCCATGAGATGATTCGGATCGTCTTCTGTCATCAATGTGCGGCGATAACGCGCTGCGCCGGGCACACCCTTGATATATGCCGCGAGATGCCTGCGCATTTCCAGAACGCCATAGCGCAAGCCCTTAAACGCGATAGATGCCTTGAGATGATGCACAGCCATTTCGAGGCGGTCTCCATGCGTCGGTTCGGGCAATAATTCTCCCCTATTCAGAAAGACTTCCATGCGCTTGAATAGCCATGGATTGCCAATAGCCCATCGCCCCACCATCACCAGATCACAACCCGTTTTCTGCATTATCTCCTTTGCGGCCTCTGGACCACGCACATCGCCATTACCGATTACGGGAATAGAAACCGCGTTTTTGACTTCCGCGATAATATCCCAGTCTGCGCGGCCCCCAAATTTTGCCTCGCGCGTGCGCCCATGCACGGCAATTGCCGCTGCACCAGAATCTTCAGCAATCCGCGCAACTGCAACTGCCTGATTAGCTTGCGACCATCCACTTCTAATTTTCAGCGTCACGGGAATATCCACGGCTCGCACCATTGCGGCAATGATCTGTCCCAATCTTTCAGGTGTATTGAGCAGGGCTGCACCCGCATTTCGCGTCACGATTTTTTTTACCGGACACCCACAATTGATATCGATAATATCCGGATTTCGCTCTGCCACAACCCGTGCACCTTCGGCCATGACCTCGGGTTCTGATCCGAACAACTGCGCGGAAATCGGAAACTCATCGGCTTCAAAATCGAGATATTGATTCGACCGCTCACTGCCGTCAGCCAGCCCCTTGGCACTGACCATCTCTGTAACCGCAAAGCTCGCACCCTGTTGCCGGCACAGCATGCGAAACGACCGGTCTGTAATACCAGCCAGTGGCGCCAGTGCTGTCCGCCCGGGGATATTTACGCCGCCGATTTTTACGCTCATATCATTCATTCTGATGTTTCTCGCGCCTCTAACAACACCTTTGACAATTGCTCGGCAAATTTCACCTGACTATTGTCCTCGGGTTCATAGCCGATTTTCTTTCGCGCATTGGAAATCGTCCAGAAATTGTGTGAATTGCCGCTAATACCGTAAAAAATTTGAAATGGGATACCATGTTCATTTTCAATATTTTCAGTTTCAATGCTCTTCACAATCAACTGCACCTGATCCCGAATGCTCAAATACGCACCCAAACCTCGATGCATGCTTTTCAGATTCGTGGATTTCGCGCGATCCATATCGGTCTCGCGCGGGCCTCCTATTCGAATCTGCACATTCTCCAATTTTTTGCCGCCGTTCATCAATCCCGTTGCAAAGGTGAAGCCCAACAACTCGTATTGCGCCTTTGCCCAGCCGTAATAATTGTCGGAAAGCGGATACATCTCTGGCGTTACAAATTCCTGCTTGCCCGCCCAGATCAGATTTTCGTAATAATCTGCCGCGTGATTTGAACTGATGATCACAGCGCGTCGAACATTTTCCTCCACACAAGTCTGATACACATTGTGCGCCATATCGATATTCGTCATCTCTGCCCAGAAGCGATCTGCATCGTCTTTGGTCCGCACAAATCCGCAGTGGATAATCGCATCCTGTCCCCTGAAATACTCCCGATACGCATCCCGATCCCGATTCGTCAAATCCGCAATCACCGCATCGCTTACTTCCTCGCCTTCGCGATTGGTCGTCTTCACATCTAAAATCGTCAGGTCATATCGCTCGCGCAATACAGGCAACATCCGCCCAGCCACATAACCCGTCCCTCCCGTAATCAACACTTTTCTCTTTGACATATCTACCCCTTAAACTAATAGTTGGATCACGCGCCCAACATACGATGCGCTTCAGTCCTTGCGCCATTCTGCAACCAGTCAATAGGCGTTTCTTCATCCTGAGTCGGATTTACCCACACGATTTGCTGCAAATCCACTACCCCATCCGATGCATCCTTAAATGCGCCGCGTGCGCTTTCATCCTTAGAAGTAACCAGCCGATCCGTTGCAATCGCCGCTTCAATGAGATGAACATCTTTGGCAACAATCGCCCTCTGATCCCTATGCACGGCCTGATCGATTCTCTTTCGCAAATTGTTATCGCGTTCCTTTTGCATCTCAATGCGATAAACCCGCCTACGACCGTACATTTGCCTGCGCCATCTTCTCGAATATCTGGACAGGTGATTACGCCATTCTGTCATTATAGCATCTGTCATCACAACCTGGTGTCCAACATCTAACATTGTCTCTAAAAATCTTCGACACGCGCTTGAAATCGGATGATCCGTTTCACCCGCAGAATGCACCACATCGGCATCAATCACCAATCGCCGAGAACCCTGATTCGCCATTATTTGCTCCGCCCTTCCACCGCATCCAAATATGCTCCCTCTGCCTTCCATTCAATATCGCCAAAGTCCTCTGGCCAATCCCCAAAAGCCCCATTTTCGTCCAGATCAGCACTTTCGATTGACGTCGTTCCATCTTCATCACTACGCGAAAACCAGTGTAGCTTTACCAGATCTGGATCGAGATCACGCTTCGCCACCAATGTCTGCACTTGTAGTAACAACAACGCACTGTGTGTCTCAACTACCAACTTCACGCCGCGCTTTGCCGTATCTGCCAAAATTTTTGCCAATGCATATTGCGCTCGCGGATGCAGGTGCAACTCCGGCTGCTCGATATACACCAATTGCCCCGGCTTTGCAACCAAAAGTGCGACAAGCACGGGCAATACTTGTGAAACGCCAAAGCCAACATCGGCAATACTTACGAGGTCTTCATCACCTCGTTTTGCCTTTGGTAACCGTCCAACCTGCAACTCTATTTGCGTATAATTGATAGTATTCGCAGAAATCTTCCATGTTAGACCAAGGTCTATAAGCATAGCTTCGAGACTCTTTAGGCGGACATCTTTTGTACCTTCCCAATGTGCAATAACACTCGCAACATAATTTTCAAATGTGCCTGTGAAATCAGTACCTGTGGCTGTCTTGGGATAAATGCGCTCAGGGTTGCCGCGTAATCCAGGGACATGAATCAGACTAAGCAAAGTTTTACTATAAGGTTCAGAAAAACCTCCTGACTCGCAAACTTCACTATATACCGCCACAACATTCCTTCTCTTAAAATTGATATCGAGAAAACACCGATTGCTAATAATCGATATCAGAGGCGTATGTTCCTTAGGCCACCCTATTTCTTCCAAACGAGATGTTAGGATAGGGTTCTCCAAATCATCTAAACCTTGATTTGGTATCACAGAAAGAGAATATTTACCTTCTTTAATGATCATCTTCCAGATTTCAAGCGTATGATCCTCGTTAAGAGAAAACGCGACTTTAAGCATCCTATATTTCTCGTGCTCTATTTCGACGCTAAACTCCTGAGAACCAGAATCTTTCTGCAATCGCGAAATGAATTGGTTGGCAGACGTAAATTTCACATTTGGACCATTCAACAAAAGTGGTCCGGGGTCATAACTCGCTTCAAGGGTCTGCTTCATCAGCAACAGGGGTTGCATGATGCTCGATTTGCCAGAACTGTTCGCCCCCGCTAAGATCGTCAGAGGACGCACTTCAATCCGGCTCTCGTTGGCAAGTGATTTGAATCCCTGCACAGAAATTGTAGTGATACCTTTGTCCTGATCTTTTTTTTCAGTCCGTTGCATCTCCTAATTCCTTATCGGAGTGCCTGGGGGTGCCTTTCATCTGCGTTCATCTGCGTCATCTGCGTCATCTGCGGATAGCTTTTCCTGTATTTGCAATCATCACGACAACGGAAACGGCATCCCGGCCTTTGAGAAGTGTCTAAATTGATCTTCGCCGCGCAACACAATCGGCTGCCACGCCTGCTTATGTGAATTGAGCGTGGCCTGTTTGACATGTGGTGGAATAAATCGCACGGTCAGCCCGCATCGCCGCCGGTTTGACCGATTGGGATTGCTCGCGTGAAATAATTGCCCATCGTGAACCGACATCTGCCCGGCCTTCAACACAATATCAACCGCCGCGCTATCATCGACATATTCATCTGGAATCTCCTGGTTAATACTCAGCAAATTGCCCTCGCGCTCTGACTTGCCGTGCATGGCAATCCCATTTTTGTGCGATCCCGGAATAAAACGCATACACCCATTCTCCACATCCGCATCGTCAATGGCGATCCAGGCCGTGTGTGCAATGGGCGGTTTCAGCCCCCAGTACGTAATATCCTGATGCCACGCCACAAATATCTTTGCCTCTGGATCGGGATATTTGCAAAAAAAGTGGGTGGATAACAGCATCACATTGTCGCCCATCACAGCCTGCATTATGTCTAAGATCCGCTTATCCGTTGCCAGTTGCCAGATAAATGCCTCGTCAAAATGCCGCCCCTGCAGACCGATCTGGCATTTTTCCTTGCCTTCTCGCGCTTCCAAATCGTCAAATAACGCGCGAAAGTGCCCGATCTCTCGTTCTGAAAACACATCGACTTTTGTCAAAAACCCCTGCGTCTCATAAGTTTTGACCATAGAATCTACAGGCATAGTGCGTTCCTTTCGTGAGCAATGGCGAACTGTATATAAACTATATCGGCTGTCTTTTTTGCGCAACCCGTTTTCCAAACCCGCCTCACCTCTTGCCCTCAAGCAGAAAAAAAACCGGTTCAAAAGCGAGACCAGACGGAGCTTTCCCCGCGAAGTGTTCGCATATCAAACCGGTTTGAACCGTTTTATCACCTGTATCAAACGCCGATCTCGCGCAAAAAAGATGGACTCAGCGTACCGCGTGCCACCTCTGCCACAGGTCCTGCCATTGTCAGATTAAACCCTTCATCCACATCAATCATCAACGTGCCTCCGGGAGCCTCCACTGTCACAGGCGATGTGACCAGTCCCAACCGCACCGCAGCACTCGCCGCAGCACACGACGAAGACCCCGACGCCTGCGTTTCACCTGCGCCGCGTTCCCAGATCAAAATGAAAATTTTTTGATCCCCCGTGGGCACGACCAACTGCACATTGGTTCGCCTCGGAAAAATCTCGTGGTTCTCCAACTCAGGTCCCAGGCGCAACAAATCATCGCGCGACCACGCCTCGCCCCTCGGCTTAAACACCACACAATGGGGATTGCCCACGCTCACCCCCGTAAACACCATATTTTCGCCAGCAGCGGTAATCGGCTGCTCAATCAGATCTTCCACCTCGAGCGAACATGGCAATGCCTCTGGTTCAAACGTCGCCTCCCCCATCTCCACAGTCGCCGCACTCGCATCGCCCCATTCGTCAATATGCAAATCAATATGAACCAGTCCCCCCGGCGTATCGACTGAGAATGACGTCTTATCTACCTTACCAGTGGCATGCAAATACCGCGCAAAAATCCTCAGCCCATTGCCCGATTTCTCCGCCTCACTGCCATCTGGATTCCATATCCGCAACCCAAAATCCGCGCGGTCAGACGCTTCCAAGGTCAAAATGCCATCACTCCCCACCCCCCAGTTGCGATCACAAATTTTTTCAATGCGCTCTGGCGTCAATTCAAACGTCAGTTCTTTTGGATCCATCACCAGATAATCATTGCCCAACCCATGTCCCTTAAAAAATCCGTTCTCCATAATTACTCCTGTTTTTTATCTAAACCCCTAATGCATCGTGGCGTAAGTCATACGCCATATAGAAGTGAACAGCAAAACCTTCTGGATTACTGGCGTTGTGCTTGCGCGTGGCGGCTTAAACCATGCCGCAATGACATAAGATTAATATGCACAATCTTTTTTATCGAGGTGCACTAACTAACGACCACCGCGACCCGATGCATCGAATTATTGAGATACCCCTTCGGATTCCATACAATGGCGTGCGGTTGGCTTATCCCTTGCGAATCAATCGCCCTTGCCCAGATCTCGTAATATCCCGCTTTGGGAAATGCAACCTTCGCCCGCCAGTTCTGCCATGCATACGCATTGACTGGCGTATCGAGCTTCGTATCAAGCCATGTAGCACCAAAGTCGATTGACAGACGAACAGAATCAACCTTCCGATCTCCCGCCCACGCATGCCCGCGCACTCCCAGAGTTCTCCCACCCATCTTGTGACCTGTAGCGGGATTTGTAATTAGCGACTTAACCTTCATAGCGTGTATAATCTCAAAGTCCTTCTCATCTATCTTTTCCCCGGGCACTATCATCCGATTGGGCACCCGATAATCCATTCCCGTCATCTTCGGACCATCGTGAACCCGGTCTCGCAACCAGATGCGGGTCAGCCATTTCTGCGAACATGCCCCCGACCAACCGGGAATGACCAGGCGCAACGGCGCACCGTTCATAGGGTGGATCGGTTTGCCATTTTGGGCAAAAGCGATGAGGCTGTGTTCGTCCATTGCCTTCTCAATCGGCACCCCGCGCGAAATGGGAAGCCGTCCTACCTCACCAGAAACGTGGGTATCGGCACCCACATGCGCGGTATAGATCACATTGTCTTTCACGCGAGCAGCCTTGAGAACATCCGATAGACGCACGCCGGTCCACTCCGAGCACGCCACAGCGCCATAGGTCCATTGACTACCATCCGCAGGAGGATCAAAGAAGGCGCGTCCATTGCCGCCGCACTCCAATGTCAGTGCTCTCTTAACGACTTCAAATCGCTGTTTGAGATCGTCAATGCTGAGCGTCATGGGATTATCTACCAGACCATCAATGGTCAGTTTCCAACCCACAGCATCCGTATTCTCTGGCGGAATGCCATTGTTGCGGATAAAATGTCTCTCTGTCGGAGTAATAGCGTCATCGAGCAAATGTGGCGACGTTTCGGCATTCAATGGCCGATCATTGAGCACGGTCAAGCCATCCTTGCCCTGAATCATATCCTCTGCAGCAAGCGCGACAGGAATAAAATGCGCCGGAATATTGCGATGAAACGGAATCGCCGTCCCGACCATTGCCCCCATCATCGCTAGCCCGGCCTTCTTCAAAAAGCCACGCCTGTCGGGATACGTCTCGCGCCCAAACAATAAGTAGTCAGCCTCATCGGGATTGTTCCGATAGAGTGCGAACAATCCCTGTTCCGTATTGTTCTTGTGCATAATCGCTACCTCATCAACTTAGAAAGGCAGGTCATCATCTGGTCCATACGGTGGTGGTTCAGGCTTATAGCTAATAACCCAATCGTTGTCCCACTCATCGGGCGTAAATATCTTTAATTTTTCTTCATTACCGTATGGTATTTGTCCACGCTCGTTTAACACTGGATCGAATCCCCGATCCTTGATATATCGCTCTAAGTCTGCTCGTACGTTCTTCAGATCATAGTATGTGGAACTAATGAAAACTCTTGGATGTGCCATCTATTCACTCCTAATGATTGCGAATATCACTTTTTGATATAGAATACAGACTTTCCCCAGCCTGTGATAATCCAGAATAGCCGCGAGGTTAGTCTTGGCAATGTCAGAGATCATGGTCATGCCAGCATCAACCGCTCGCCTTTTGGTTCCGGTATTGGATCACCAAACTCTTTTGCGGTATCAATCCAGAGAGCTATCGCTTGATTGACGTTCTTGAGAGCGGCTTCTTGCGTGTCACCATGAGCCATGCATCCGGGAAGCTCGGGTACTTCAGCCACAAAAGCATCATCCTCGTTACTCCAATAGAGAATGATTTCGTACTTGTACATTATATGTCCTCCTCCATTTTGTATTTCAAAATCACTCTACGGACCTGCCTTACCTGATAGGGTTTTGCCTGTCCATCGTCGCGCTGCAGATTAAGTCTTTCAACAACGCCAGACTTTCTGAATATATGATGACTCCCACTTATTCGCTCAGCGAACCCCAGATTCCGAAGCAGACCGCGTAAATCGTCGAAGCGTATATTGGCGTCCGAACGACGACTGAGAATTCTCTGTAGAAGTCGCCTGTACAGGTTCATGTGTAAGCTCCAGCGAACCCGTTATACCTACAGGTCAAACACATGCTCAAGCCAATGTTGTTGAAGGATAGCGGAAACTTAAACTCTAAGTGGAGTTTCATGATTTGTAGAACTCTATCATTTTACATGAAAAATCGAAATTGGTAGGGTGTCCGCCTCAGGCTTGGCATACGCTTGACCACCCGCGCGAGTACCTTCGCATAACCCATAGTAACCGGCAGTGGATCATACAATGAATCATTGTTCCAGTTCACCTTGGAAAGTCCCAGCACGGCACGTGCCGTATCGTCCCAGGATCCATGGCCAGCATGACGCACTAATCGTAAGGGACGAGGAGTACTCCTGGAACCTTTAAAATAAGACCCTCTCTCACTGATGTTTATCACGTCACCATGTGTCCACAGAAGAGCATATCGAGGCCCAAGTTCAACTAAGGTTCCGCGCGAAACTGGGTAGGCAGCGGGATTCCCCTTAACACCGCCTGCGGACTCATTAATGCGCACACGCCAACCCACATCTTCAACTACCTGCACGAGATCAACTGCCTCGCATAGGTGAAATGCCTCCATGCAGCCTTTGACTTCATCCGCCTTGAACTCAGTGGTCTTATGCACCATAATCCGTCGAGGTGATCGCCCGGCGTGGCGTCGCCGATAGAGGTCGAGAGATCGGGACATTACCCGAAACATCTCAGTTTGTGATAGAAAGGGGTTATCACGTTGCACTTCGACCTCATGGGCATTGTAGGCAATAAACTCTAAACCGGAACCCTCGGCATCGAACACCTGACTGCAGCAGGTTACAAAGCGTGGGGCGTCAGATTCCGTTGGGCGAACCGCGTATGAAATGCCGATATACGCAGTTTCCGAATCGGACTCCGCCAACTTCCAAGGGACTCCTCCAGCCTTGACATAGAGTGCCAGGCCAATACGCCACATGACACTGGCTTGGCACGGGTATGCGAGGGCACTGTCTTCTCTCACCAGCTGAATAGGTAGTCCAAGAGTTGCCGTTGTTGCCTTTAGGTGATCATGAAGGTCGAAGTCTTCATTGGATGCTCCAGCATAGCCGGAACTCCATCGCTGAGGAATGTAGATGAACAGGACATCGAACTCACTCCTATGCGTTTGTAAAAGCTGAATGGACCGCACAAATTGATCCGCTAATACAATGTGAGGACTTGGAGAATTATTAAATTCGGTCTCGAGTGTCTGATCAAACTCAACGTGACAATGGCCACCTGCCGCTCGCACATGCACACCAAAGACCGGTTGAAAACCCGGCCATTTCGGGAGATAATCCTTGCGTTCCTTCGGTGTGTACGTCGAATTAAGGCACTTCATGAAGGTATAGAGGCGGTTACTTTCTTTGGCGGGTGCTAGGGTAGCTACTCGGATCGGGTCCGGTAATATGCCCGCGGAGTATGGGCCAAACCGCAACAGTCCGCGCAACGGGTGAATATCACGATCTGAAGTACGATCTGGATGGAAGGCGAGGCTTGGCTCCGATAGCCATATGTGCGGGGCGATCTCACTACTCATGCTCCTACTCTCCTTGAGAATCCTGTAATGGGAGAAAGGCGATAGATGGCGTCTATACCATCGCCGATATCCAGTGTCCGTAAATTACCTTTATTTTGGCCCAAGTGACGACTCCAGAACTCAACCAGATCATTGAGTTGTTTGTTATAGCGTCTGACACTGCGTTCTCTACCGAAATCCGCTGAAATCATCTTATTTTCTTGAGTGATACCATCGAACACGGTTCGTGGTTCTATCAGCAACCACAAGCGATCACCGGCCCAGTCTAGGCGTATACCGATACCTTCGCGCCAGTGAAGCTCGGGGCTACCAGCAACTGTTCCAGTAAGCGTACCCACTAATTTCTCCAATTTTGTCCAGGTACTTGACTTTGGGTCGGTGGGTGCCAATAAGTCCGCTCTTCCGCGCCGGACAACCTCCAGACCGCGCTGACGTGCGATTGCACGAGTTAGTGCTTCTCGAAGAAGACCTCGCTCGCTCGATTCATACCTTTGACGCTTGGTTTCGAATGTATGAAGGTCAAAATCCGTAATGCCATTGGGCTCAAAAGCAGTGCGTACATCTGCATCGGCACCAAATGCCAATACTCCGGCTTGGGAACGTACAGCGATCACGTCGACGCCAGCGCGCTCTATCGCCTCTCGCACTTCGGCGGTACCACCAATGTCACAGACGACGCATCTACACACGCTCGGCACACCAGTCACCGGCACAGCGTTAAAACGTACTACTGGCCAGCCACGCTTACCCGTTGGGCGCGGCGCTGCACTCCAGTGTCGGCGTTCCGAAGCAAAAGCATCGAGCGTTGTAGTGTCGATGTCATCTATTTGGCGAATCAGATCCCGCAATACTTCGTCAAAGCTATCAATAGACACTATGCCCACTTCTATTCCCTTCTCATCTGCCTTGGCCAACAATTTACGAACGCGCGGCAACGGCAGACCTTCTCCGTGATGTAACCAAAATAGCCCCGACGGAAAGGCACCTGGCTGTTGAGTTGCTTCATCAAGGGCGTCCATGACCGAATCGTCTCGACCACTATAGCCAGCTACCACAAGTCCAAATCGACTACATGAATCGATGAGAATATTTCTTAGACGTGCATCCTGATGTCGCAGTTCTTCGGCGGTGTTCTTGAGCCTCCGAGAATGAAAATCACCATGCAGCTTCACCTCCACTGGCCATCGCTCCTCACGAATTGCTTGCTCCCCTAATTCAGGTACATCGAGATCCACACTCATCAACGAACCTGTCGTACCATAGACCTTGGCGCAAGCGTCTGCCACCATTGCATCAAAATTCGTTGTCCATACCAGACGCGTACGCTTGGCATGCATCAGGGTTGCAAGAGCCAAGTGACCGTAAGATGGCTTTGCTCCAGCCACCTTTGAATGAATATAAACACGCCGGTCTGCTTCAGATGGATACACCTCTTCAAATAGCGCGGCATACTCGTCGGGATCCCCAGTGCTGGGCAACTGCCCAAAAGAGTCGATGTAGGTCTGTAATTGCGCCTGGATAGCTGGATTCGAGAGATCTGCCACAGATTGACGCGATACCTTGCGCTGACTGACAAACAATTCCTGCTTGAATTGCCAGATCATGTCCGCCGCGGTAGGGAGACCAGCGGAGGCCGATGCACCAGCACCAAGCAACCACATCAGTTTGGGCGAACGCATAGAGAAACGTCGTGCGAAGTCGTCCGAGTTGATTTGAGGAAGTGATGGCTTAGTATTCATTGGTCTGTCAAGGCCCTTTTCCCGATGACGTAAGGCGTACATCCCGCCTTATCTGTGCTGTTATCATCATTGCGAGTATCCCACTCCGTTAATGAGGAAATCCCATTGTTCATCACTTCATCAAATCGTTGGCTGTAGTTCACAACGTTTGACCTTAATTTGGTCTTCTCTCTTGCGCGCTTGCACCAGATTATAGGCAGTCTGACGACGCAACCAGAACTCGGCATTAGACCATCCGGCCTTCTCCAGCCGAATAGCCATCTCCGGTGAAATAGCCGCATGGCCATTTAGTACACGTGAAAGCGTGTGACGGGCTACGCCCAAAATCCCCGCCGCTTCGGTAACATTTAGCCCCAGGGGTTCCAGACAGTTCTCTTTGATGCTGAGACCGGGATGTGGTGGATTCTTCATAGCCATGGCGTTTACCCCTTGTTAGTGATAGTCAACCAAATCGACATCGTACACATCACTTTCTTCAAAGCGAAAGATGATCCGCCAGTTAGCGGAAATTGAAATACTCCAAAACCCTTTCTGATCGCCCTTCAGTGGATGAATCCGATACCCTGGAAGATTGAGGTCCGAGGGTTTATTAGCCTCGTCGAGGTCCGCCAAAGCGAGTGCGATCCGTTCTACTTGGTCAGCATGCACTCTGCTGAGATCTCCGCGCTCATACAACCGCTTGAGACCCCGATGTCGAAACGTCTGAATCATAAAAAAACGTACCGTATATCGGTACGCGTGTCAATAATGAAATCAATACATGCATACTTTCTGATTCATGGCTGTGCTCATAACATATCATATTGACAAAAATATAGTAAATGATTATTTTGTCAAGTACTAAACTAAGGAGAAATAATGGCTGGTGGAAATTACATTGCCGCGAATATTGCCCGGTTGCGGCTGGATCGGCAGTTGACCCAGGAGGAACTCGCCCGCAAAGCGGGTCTCTCGCGGATGGCACTCGGAAATATCGAGCGAGGCACTGTCGTCCCGCGTGCCCGGACCCTCACCGCTCTCGGGAAAGCACTACGGGTTCCACTCCGCGATATCGTAGCACCTGTACGGCCTCTCGATACCGTGCGATTCCGATCCCGGGCACGGGTTCATGCTCGGGCGCAGATTCTGGCTGAAGTCGCAAAGTGGCTCGACGCCTATACCCAGATTGAATCCGACCTTAGTGAGTCGTGCCCTTTCCGGTTCGCGCCTATCTGCACTCAATCTGAAAGCCCGATAGAAACCGCACAGGCAGCGCGCGAAGCCATTGGGTTCGGCCCAGAAGAGCCAGTGCGCGACATATGTGGGTTGCTTGAGGAAAATGGTGTAAAGATCTTCCTCCTGAATAAGAAAAGCGACTCTTTCTTTGGTCTAAGCGTCGGCGCAAGAGATGGCGGGCCCGCCGTAGTGGTCAATACCTGGGATCGCATCTCAGTAGAGCGCTGGATATTCACCGCGGTACACGAACTCGGTCATCTATTACTCCATCCAACCCAATACCAGCGCGACGTCACCGAACTCCCCGTGCAAGCAGAGCGCGAGGCCGACGCCTTTGCGAGTCATTTTCTAATGCCAGAAGCAGGTTTCGCGCCGGAGTGGGATGAAACCCGTGGACACCCACTCCTCGTCCGCGTCCTCAAGGTCAAGCGCATCTTTCGGGTGAGTTACAAAACCGTACTCTACCGACTGGTCGAATCGGACCGTGAAACTTCAGATATTTGGCGTACATTCCAGCGCCAGCATCGCCACTATTTCGGTAAGATCCTGCGAAAAACCGAGGAGCCTATGGCTCTTGATAAGAGCGAATTTGCCTGGAACTGGAGCCGGTCTGGTGAGCCTGAGGGTCTCTCTCGGCACGACTTCGTCGAAGATCGCCTCTTGCGGCTCGTGCGACAGGCGCTCGAGCAGGAGCACATTTCACTTGGGCGTGCCGCTGAGATTCTGGGGCTACATCGTGAGGAAATGAGAAGGTATGCACGTGAGTGGGTGGGGTAAATAGCGATGGCTCAAACCGTTATTTCATCACCCCAAACAGAGCGAAGGAGAAATTTGGCGCAGGATCAACCAGGTCGCTTCTGTCCTTTAGATAACGCCGCTTTTGCTCATCAGGCGGAATGGTCTCGATCTCCACAAAGCCAATTTGCGACAGTTCCTCATTTAATTCCTCGGGCGTAAACACGGACAACATTGGCTCTCCGCGACGAGCCACAAATCGGTCTAACTTATCGGCGAAAGGCAAGCTCTCTTCGGGGATAAGATGCCTGGCGAGCTTATAATCTAAAACAATGCGACTACCCGGCGCGGCAACATCCGCAACGCGACCAAGCGTCTCCCCTATCGCATCCTTCGTGAGGTAATAAGTCGTTCCCAACCATGAAAAAAAGGCGGGCTTCCGTGAATCGAAACCCGCCCGAATAAGTGCCTCGTTCAGCTGATCAGTCTCAAAATCAATGGGAACAAATACCAGATTGGACGGAACATCGCCGTTGACCACGCGCACCTGTTTCTCTTTTGTCGCCTGGGTCGCGGGGTGATCCAGTTCGAATATCCGTACGCTATCTGCGAGTTCCTTGTGGCGCATGGAAAACGTATCGAGACCAGCACCGAGGATCACATACTGTCCGACGCCCTCCGATATCGCCTCCATGAGGCGGTCTTCGGCATATCTGGCTCGCAAGATCACCTCGGTGTGTATGGGACGGAACAAATGGAACACTTTGTGTACAACGAACCAGCCAAGCAGCCTGTTCTTAGCGATCATACGCCAGATAAACGGCACCATATCAACCGCATAATCATCGGCAAAAACCGGGGATTTGCTCTGCTGTTGATGATACGCGCGTACACTGGCTGCGAGTGCCGCTGTCTTGCTCGTCCTGTGCTTGTGCGCGGATATTCCAGATTGAAGTGAAGACATGAAATTGGACTCCTTCGTTCACTGTCAGCCCTGCTCACAGCCGCCCTTCCGCCCAGCGGACGACAGTTTCTGCGATCTCCACGGCATCCTTGTATTCCTGTTCCTCAACCGGGCTGGACAATCCTGGATAGCGTGTATCTACGGCATACGGAGTGAGTCTTGCAGCGCGGCGGACCGGATTCGGGACTATCTCCCCATCATCTTCAAGTATGGATAATAACAGGGCCAAGTTGTGTACATAAGGAAACTCAATGTTGCGCGAAATCATCACGGCCTTGATAGCTTTCTCGGCAGCCTGCTGAGCTTCAAAGCACAAATCCTCCAGGTAAGTATCGGGTACGCGGTTCATCGCCATAGCGAGATTGCTTCTGGCGCGATTCAACCACTCTCGCGGATCATCGGGTGAAAAACGCTCAGGTGGCTTCATACACTACCCGTCCTTCCTGCAGGGCAGGCTTGATGACCAAAGCATGGCTATTCTTATAGCGTTCTACATCCGCTGGCGAGACCAGAATCGCATCAACCGCGGCGCTCACGCCGTACAGATTTTCGTAAATACGAGCCCTGAGATCCGCGTCCCCCCCCTCTTTGACGATAAGCAGATCAACGTCACTGTGCCGCGTCATCGTGCCTCGCACGGCGGACCCGAAGAGTATAATCCGCTGCGGCTGTGCAACCTCTACGACGCGCTGAATGATATCATCCAACGTATTTTGGTCAAGTCTCTGTTTCTCCATGGCATGTCCTGTATTCTCAAACCAACCCGGCCTTTCTCCATTCTCCCTTTCGGCACAGTGCCCCCTCTACCGCCACACCTGATACATCAGTCCTTCAAGAACCTGAAGCGCACGCGGTGTTTTGAAGGAATCCCCCCCTGATTACGTCAATCCTACCAGACCATCACCACGGCCATTGCTTCATTAAGACGCGTGTACAACAAATCAAATGCGTCTGCGGCATCCTCAAAATCAAAACGATGGGTCACCATCGCCTCAGTTTGAATTTTATCTTCCATCAACAATTGGATTGCCGTATCCGACCCCTGTGGCCGGTACGTGCTGTCCAGATATCCCCCAATCAGGCGTTTACCCTGAATTTTTGACGAATCCAGAGGCAGTGGTTCACCTTCATACAATCCCACAACCTGCAACAACCCACCTCGTCTCACCATATCTTGCGCCTGCGCAAACGCCTGCGCGCCCGCACGCCCTCCCACCGCTTCAACCACAACATCTGCGCCCCGACCATCGGTAAGCTCTTTCACCGCTGCAATCGGATCGGTCTGACCTGCATTCACCACAGCATCAGCCCCCAACTGATCAGCCAAATCGCAACGCAGGTCCAATGTATCGACCGCGATCACACGACAATTTTGCAAATGCCGCGCGACCTGCATACAGCAACTCCCCACCAGACCTTGCCCCAAAATCACCATGGTATCGTTTGGACCAGCCCCAGTCTCTCGCATCCACAGCACCGAACTCGTAGTCAGGGGCCAAAAAGTTGCCGCTTCGGATGTCACCTCATCGGGCAGCGAAACTACCGAAGGTTTATTGCGTGAATTGACAACCTCAACAGCCACGTACTCGGCATGCGGAGCCAGAGCCGCTACCCGTTCCCCCATCGACAAATCATCGACCTGCGCCCCCACCTGTACAATCGTTCCAGCGAGCGAATACCCCATAATTTGAGGATCAATCGCTTCCTCTCGCACATACCGCCGCCAGATCTCAGACCCCCTGCTAATCAGCGTGCGTTCTGTTTTGATGAGCACCTCTGTTTGCCGAATCTCTGGCAACGGCACATCTTCAATCTCGACATGGTACGCGCCTTCGGGTTTAATCACGCGCTTCATGGAACACCTCCCGATGGTAGAGTGTTTATAGCAACCCTTCCCTACCCCAGCATCACCCAATCATACATCGCCTCGGCACGCTCCACAGCGCGATCCACATCTTCGCGCAACATCAATCGCTCCCCCACTAATTTTAGAGCAGCTTGTGCCACACAGCCCAGAAACGCTTCGCGGCTACCATAGCGCTGGGCAATCGATAGTCGAGAATCCCCTTCGCGCTCATCCTCATCGCGTGCAAACGGCACCCACATCCCTTCGAGGCCAACGAGCGCATCGGTCGCTCCGTGTTGTCGATACCGCCATCCCGTAAACGTCCCCAGAGGCGCGACCACCTCGGGCATGCGAATACCCGCGACCTCATTGCCATCTCGATCGACCTGGGGCACCCGCACACCAAAAGGACGTCCTTTTTCAGGCGGCTCCCAATCGATAATCCCCGCATTCCATCTATTCCCCCAGTTCAATCGCAGGGGCCGCCGCATGCGTCTGGGACTTCGCAAATTGGGAATAGTGGGAAATTTTAAATCGTCAGCATCGACCAGAGAGCCGTCCGCAATACGACCATATCTGCTATCAGGAGGATCAACGCCCTCGCGTACCCAGCGGTCCAATGCAACGAGAAGCGCACGCTCTGCATAGCGAAAATTCACGGGATTTGGGGGTACTATCCGACGCGGATTTTTGGGCACATCACCCGGACCGTGTTTTGTACTTGCAAAGTGATAAACGCGAACCGAAGGATGAACCTCCACATCCTCTTGCCCGCGTACATCCGTGTGAACCAAAGACGCACTGCGGTTCCAGTATTCGGTTGAAGTATTGGTATAAAAAATGCGAGGTGTCACCCCCGCGGCGTCACAGCGATCCAACAACCCACCCTTTTCCCGGGTATCGGGATCTGTTTGCGGCAAATCTGTAAACGGAAACCACTCCGTGGGATACAACGCATCAAAATGCGCGCTGGCATGCCGCGAAGGCTGTGCAAACCGGTGGTTAAACGACCCCCGTGCGCCGCCTGCAACATTGGCAAACACCCCATCAAAAACCTTTCGACCAGCCTCATCCCCATTAAAACCCTCATACAACATGTGTCGCAAAAAACGCCCACTTTGCGACGATCCAAAAGCATACGCCCGCTCAATCGCATTGCCCAGTGGATTGCCATCTGTTCCATACTTCAAAAACGACACAAAATCCCGGGTTGCGGCAAAACCCGTTCCCATCACAGTCGGATTTTTGCCCGTATAAATTAGATTGTAAATGCGCCCCGGTTCAAATCCTGGCAAAAAACGGATCGCAGCGCGCCCATCTTCCAACCGATCAAACACCCATTGATCACGCCCAATTTCCTCGGCTTCATCATACGGATACGCCCGCACAGTAAGCACAGCATCGCCATCTTCCACGGGTTCATAGGGATCGTGATAGCGACTTCCCAGCGAATGCAAATCCGTCTTATCATTCACGAGAATCTCACACGACACAGGACCAGTAACATCGACTACTGGCGCATCCAATGTCATCAAATTGGTAGCGCCCTCTGCCTCAGACGGCACATCTGCCTGCCAACCACACGCGGCAATCGTATAACCCTGCCGCATCAAAAAGCCATCGCCAAAATGTGTGGCAGTCTCGGGCATAGTCGATCCCGTTGCCAGATTAAACATGGGCAAGATATTCTTGCGCCCGCGATTGACCACATTGTAAAACACAGTACCATTGCCCAGAGCGACATCAACCGGCTTGAGCACATACATATCCGCTCGAAAAATCACCTGTCCGCTCTTGTCAACGGGCACGAGATTTAAATCGACGATCGCCTCGTTTTGTTTGTGATTGGGATCAAGCGCGAACCACGCATTCCCACACAGCGCTTCATAAGCTCCCACAGCACCGTATAACTTGCCATCCAGTACAGCTTTTCGAGAAGTAATCTCCAATTGCGTGAGCATAACCCGTCCAATTCTCAAAAGTTCTCTACCAGTTCAGATAACCCCCACGACCTAAAGCACGGTGAGATCAAAGGGATTGGACCACGCCTTATCGCCATTTGGTGCAATAATCTCAAAACGCACGTGTTTTGAGCCGGGCCGCAGCTTGAAAGTGGCGGTCTCAAATAATTTACCGCCCTCGTGGTATTCGGTCCCCCTCAAATCTAATACCGTGGCAATGCGCTGTGCAGGTGAGCATTTTACCGTGACCTCAACCGTGCGACCTTCCCCGCTATGCAACTGAATATCAAAAATTTGTGGACCCGTTGACGAATAACCGGCGATCGTTCCTTAACGCGCACCATAGTCCAGCCCTGATACGTATCGCGCGCTTCTGATTCAGCCGCGTGGGAATCGTCATTGCCCAGTGCCGGGAGCAACTGTCCGGACAAATCCATCCAATCGTCCCAGTGCACAGAAGACTCACCCCGCCCGGCGCAGCGACAGGTCGTATTAAAAACTTCTATCCCTGCCAAACCCGTCAGCGGCATAGTATCCCGCAAAATATTGATCCCACTCCAGTGCGGATGTGCGAGCCAGATCGATCCGCCCTGTTTTTTTACTTCGTCAATCACATGTTGCGGCGGCATCGCCCGCGCATCCATATCCTCTGAAATATTGAGTGCCACAAAATGGTGGCGGTCGCCACCAAAAGGATTATCCGGATGCAATTCAGCACCCTGAATAAGCGTAAAATTTTCAGGACAGGTCAGTGTTTCGACAAATGTGATATTGTTGTGATCGGATACACACAAATAATCATAGCCCTGATTGACATACCCATCTACGCGTTCTTGCGGTGAGACCCGCCCATCCGAATTTGTCGAATGGCTGTGCAAATTGCCCTTCAGCCACATATAACCATCGTCATCAGACAGAACAAACGGATTTACCAACCCATTTTTCTCAGGCATAACCAACTCCTTTGAGTTAATACTTTACCCCTGCCACCAGATCTTCCCATCTCGAACGGACGCGCGGCAAACAAATCGCTGCTCGCCCATCAACACCTGCTGCATCGAATCGGTCAACTCAAATGTCCCCTTTTCCAATTCAAATACAGCAACATCGCCCGCAGCACCAATACCCAGATGCCCAAGATCATCCTCTCGATCAATTACCTGTGCCGGTTCAATGGTTGAACGTTGAATCACTTCCTCAAGCGGCATGCCCAAATTCAGAAACTTGGACATCGTCGTCGGCAAATCGTAAACGGGACCATCGATATTGTACGAATGGATATCGCTGCTGATGGTATCGGGCGGAAAACCATCTTCCATAGCTGCGCGTCCCACGTCGTAACTAAAACTGCCCAACCCGTGACCAATGTCAAAAATCACCCCGCGATCGCGGGCATCCCAGGCTTCAGAAATCACCTTTCCCCGGTTGTCGATAATCGACGCGGGCTGTGTACCGTGAAAACAATGGGTCACAATATCACCGGGGCGCAAAGGCTGAAGCAGGTCACGCAAAGGCACATCGGCATTGCTGATATGAACCATCAGGGGTTTTTCGCACCGATTGGCGGCCTCCAGGGCAATTTGCAGCAAATCGCGTATATCCGCATCGCCGCCCACCCCTTTGTACAAACGCACCTTAACGCCCAATGCTGTTTTTGGGTGATTCAAAACCACCTGCGCGCACTCGCTGGCCGACACATAGCCTTCATACACCATCTCGCCGCGCCGCCAGGGCAGCCCGACACCCGACAGATTCACATAGGCCAAAATGCGCGTTGAAGACGGCTCCATTACATAGCGTTCCAATCCGCGATAATTGATCCATCCTGCCGTCCCCGTATCCACACTCGTTGTCACACCCGTGCGCGGGCACAAGTCATCTGCCTCTATGCCAAAACTCGACACATCTTTGTACACATGGGTATGTAAATCAATCAGTCCAGGCGTCACGAGACACCCGCCTGCATCAATCACTGAATCGGCCTCACCCAAATCGCGCCCAATGGCTGCTATCACGCCATCTTTCAACGCCACGTCTAATTCTAATGTGCCATGCACGCCATTGACCGGATCTATCACCGTGCCACCTGTTACCAAGACATCGTATTGATCAGCCATATCTATCCTCACGATCGCTCTGCAATATAAGCTTCTGCATCGATTTTACCCGCGGCAATCAAGTCTCGAAACAGTGTCACAGTCTCCACCACACCTTCTGCTAGCGGCTTGTGCGTCACTGTGCCAATCGCTGCCTCTAATCCACTCCCATCGACCTCCTGGGGAAATGGCAACTGAATATCTTCAAACGTGATCTTATCCGCCGCTTCGGGTGCAGCCCGATCAATCGCATCCTTCACATCCTGCATATCGGGTGCAAATCCACCCAAATTAAACGCCCCGGCACCTGCGTAATTGGCCCGTGCAGCCTGAATAAACGCCCGCGCTGTATCATCGGCATATTGAAAAACCGTGCGCCCGCCATAAGAAATGTGATAGGGCAAGTTCGCCGCCGCCGCGAGCATGGCCGTCGTCGGCGTTGAAGTAATACCCTGATCGCGCCCTACCCCATAGACAACATAGGGCCGAAAACCGATAGAAGACACCCCCTCGTCGAGCCAATACACATGCGCGGTTCCCTCATTCGCCTGTTTGTACACACCGTAATGCGTATGGGGCATTAGCGTGGAATCATCGTGCATCACAGCATCCGGCTCGTAATCTTCGGGCGCGCCAAATACAGCGACAGAGCTTGCATAGACCACTTTCCCAATGCGATCCTGCCGGCGTTTCACAGCTTCAAAAACATTTGCGGTACCCACCACATTGACGCGCGCGCCGAGCGGTGGGTCGGCCTTGCAAAATGGCACTTGAAGCCCAGCAAGATGAATGACATGCGTAATCTCATTCTCGTCCAGCGCCCCTTCAAAAGTGGGCAAATCCGCAATATCACCAGCCACAAAATTTACCTGCGCCAATTCGTCATCCGACAACAACAATTGCAACCGTCGGGGCTTCGTCGCCAAATCGAATACCGTGACCGGAACCCCTTCGCGCACCAGATTATGCACAGTCCAGGCACCAATACACCCCAATGCACCCGTAATTAAAAAACGTTCGTCAGCCATAATTCCCTCTAAAAAAAATCCGTTGGCATACACAATCACCAACGGATTTTCGTTATTTAAATAAACCCTTTGCGATTTAGAACAACAAGACCGATACCGACTTCTGGATCATAGCAATGGACACAGACGCCATCCCCACGAGGGCCATGCCCACGGAAAAGCCCACCGCCAGTACTGTTGCGTAAAGGCGCCATTGTTTCTTGCCAAAACGATTCCAGAAATAGTAGCGCGCAATTAACGCACCAATGATCTGGGTAATCATCACATGTGGAATACTGGTCAAACTTTGCACATAACCAAAGATGAGCAAAATGGGCAACCCAAACACGGACAAAACAAAAAAGAATACAAGTCCAACGGCAAATCCGGTGGTAATAACCCAGGGTTTCAGAGCCTCAAACAAAATGGGCTGATCATCTGACGACTGCAAAAATGCCCCGTCAAAAGAAGGCACCTGATCTATCTCGTATTGATAGAACAACTCACGGTCCTGAGGATCCACCGCCCTGGAAATGAGCATTTCTGGATTTGGCGTATTCAGATGCGCACCACTGTCCGCGCTGCGTATTTCTGGCGCAGAAGGCAACCCTTGTGCTAAAGCATCGGAAATATCGGGCGGTGCGCGACTCAGTGTTGCGGGCGGGTATGGCGGGATCTGGGCTTCATCAAAATTGGTATAAAAATAAGCAGTACTCGACCACGGCCCATACCTGCGTTCTTCAGCGGGCACACTATCTGGATCATCAGGCGTTGCCCGCACCCGCCAGTACCACCAGGCATTATTCGACAAATTGGCCGGCGTCCACGTCACAGTGCCCTCTTGTGAATAGTCAACTTCGCCGCGCATAGTGCTGGTAATCCACACACACCGTTGAAGGGCACGCAACGGCCAGAACAATTGCACGTAAGGATACGCATCGGACGGAATGGGCGCGAGTTTCCAAATATAGGACCAATACATAAAACTGGTTATAAAAACCAGCGGTACCATAAAAACTTCAGCTCTCAGAATACTCCTGAAGCTGGTGCCCGTCAACTCGATCTCACGGAAGCGCTGCGCCGCCGCCCCATAGTTATCCAGGCCAAAATCTACAAACCAGATATGAATGCCCCTGAAACCACTCAGAAAAATGGTCGCTTCTTTAATATATGGAATACTCACATTTTGCCCCACCATACCATCTAAGCGAGCATTCACAAATGAAATGAGAGGCGTATAAACAAATGCAAAAATAAAGAAAAACACCAACAAAGTGGTCGTCACCAACTGCGGGAATAAAATTTTTGATAGAACAATGGTGTACAAACTCGCCAGACAAAACAACACTATGCAGAACCAAATTTTAAAATCACCCCGTCCAGCCGGCGTCTCCCACGATCCCTTCTCGGTCTTTTCAATCCGCGCGGTTCGCACCCCCCGCCACACCTGATAAAACCCGATGACGGTAATGGCAAATGTAATACCGATGCCAAAGCTCATCCAGAAATCAATACCCGTCACAAAGTGCGTCTGAATGGTGTCCATCCCCATAAACCAGTGGGGCATATATCCATATTTATGTAAAAGTGGGCTTGCAATAGTATGGATAACCACCCCTACAAAGGACCCTATCACCGCCCAGAAGGGAGCGAGAAAACCTGTAAAAATGGGTCCCAGATGCAGGGTAAAGCCCAGAGGTGTCGCGGGTAAAAAATATCCCGTATATTGCGTGAAATCGACCCAGGGAATTGGAATAAGCTGCACGGGTTGTTCCATAAACGCACCCGTAATCGCTGGCACAGCTACATAAACCATTCCCCACACCACGCCGATCACCGCGCCAATAGAAAACATGCGCCAGCGCCAGGTAATATCTCCGCTACTTTCTTCTGCCAATGCCATGGCCCCATGCGCGTTGATGGGTGCAAACGGAAATGGCAGATTCTCGTAATCGGACGTAATGCGGAACAACACATAACTGGCGGTAAACCAGGCAATGCGCCCCATAATCGTGCCTAAAACCAGAAAAGCAATAGGCCAGAACCAGTCGGCGTGTAAAAACGTTCGCTCGATCAAGGCTTCGGAATTTGCCGGCGGCGCCCACCACCACAGTTCGCTCAATGAGTTTTGTATGCCAAATTGCACGGCTGCGGGTGACTGCACAAAATACTGATGCCACAACAGACCTTCAAACGCATTGGACTCTCGATTGACCAGTGAACTCGTCACATAATACAGCAGATAGACCTCCTGCCGCTTGAGTATGGTGAACGAGCGCTTTGCCAATTCGATAAACAAAATAATCGTGACCCACTGCGCCGCTGCGCCAATGGAGCCACCGATCATCAGATCCAGATAAATATTGCCGGGCACCATCACAATCGACACAAATAACGCACCCACAATGGTCTTTGTATTAAAACCATCGACAAACTCGTCTGGCTCGTCGAGCAGGTCGCGATACTCTTCAATCTCTTCAAACTGCGTATTTTTCTTTTCTGGTTTGTCTTTGTTGCGTCTTAAAAGATTGCCAAAAGCCATAGATTGTCCCGTGTCATAATACTATTATGCGTTAACCACTGCTTTGGGCGCAGAGAGCAATTCCCGCCCTTTTTCCGTGTATTGGGCGCGATTGGTTGGATCAACCGTGCGCCAGATCAAAAACTGTTTTCGCAACGCGTTCATAAAGCCCTGATTGACCCGGCGCCACGATGCCGCATCGCCCGAAATCCGATCTATTGTCAGTGTCATCGAAAAAATATTGTGTTCCCCCATGGGCACGGCTTCAAAATGCACCTGCTGACTCACACCCAAATCATAAGGCGCCAACCAGATCTTCGTATCAATCGTATAGCCCGCGCCCGTTTCTGCCTCAACCGAACCAAACCGCGCACCATCTGTATAAAACGCGCCCATGGACTCGCCCATGTGCGACTCGAAATAATCGACCAGAAACACCGACAATCCAAACACGTCTTTGCCGCCCACGGTAAAAGGAAACTCAAAATGCCAATGATCGCCGTCTGGATCCGGCAACTTCCAGCGACGCGTCACATCGGGCACGGCCATAAGTGACGCCTGACGCGCGGGATAGAGCGACGACACCAAAACCACCACCATCACCAGCACCGAAGAAATCACCGTTGACAAGGCTGAATAATTCACATTAAGCCCTTGCAACAGCCCCTGCCACAACATAACTTTGATCACTCCTTGGCCGAGTAAATACCCCGATACAGTACCCAATACGGCATAAACGCACGCCTCGGCAATAAACAAAAAGGAAATGTGTACAGGTGCCAATCCCACAGCAGAATAAATGCCAATCTCGCGAAAGCGCTCGTACACCGATCCCATCATCGTATTCAACACAATCAACGCAGCCACCAGAATGGGAACAAACAAGTTGGCCAGGCCAGGCAATGGACCCCACCCCAGCGAACTGTAAATTGACACCTCGATTTTGCCGTCTTCCCCTGGAATGCCCGCGTACACTACCACCGACAACCGCGACACGTATTCTTTGACCTGTTCTTCAACATTTACATCTTCGTGAAAACGAATTGCCACAGATTGCAGTGGACTGCCCACTTCGCGTAGCATATTGTAGGGAATAATGGCAATGTCGTCGGGATCTATATGCTCGAATGGCATGTTCTCGAGCTGAGGCTGTTCCAGGCCCTGTTTTTCGCGACTCTCCGACTGAGTCATCTGAGAGATGATTTCATCATCCGTCAGCTTAAAATCTGCCGGACTCAATATCTCGCCATCCAGGTCCTTGAGATCGCGCATTTTTTCTGCATCGATCAAACCCACGACTTTCAATTGTTTGCCAAATAAGCGCACGCTCTTTTTGCCGACATCCTCGGGACCCACCTCGAGCAATCCGGCTATTTTACCGGGCAAAATACACGCGGTCTCACCCTCTTTAAACCACCGTCCATGGCTCAACAAAGTATCGATTCTCGTGACTGCAGGCTCATTGACTGATAATCCCACTATCCCCAGCACCTTGGTCCTTTTTTCTGGCGTTTCAATAGGCGTCTTTTTCAGGTCTCGCGTGACATACCAACTGCGCGGCGCAATTTCACCCTGATCAAAAAAATTGATGCTGGCATAATCATAAGCCGTATCCTCCAGCGGTCCCCAGAACTGGCTGCGGATCAACAGACCTGGGTACTTGCCTTCGGTATCACCCAGCGGAAGTTGATGAAAATCGAGCGTCGTCTTGATCGACGTAAAGGACAATACCGTAAATGTCAACAAGACCAGCGTGGCAAATGTCAGTCCGGTACGCATTTTGCGCTTTTTCATGTTCGCAATACCCAACTGAAATGCCGCTACCGAAGCACTTACCCGCCCCACATCGGTTTCGTGCAACAACACCTCTTCTATACGCAGCTGTCGAATATTGTCGTGAAACCGCCCCGACACAATGGCAATCACAAAAATCGCCAGTGCCAAAATCACAAAAGCCAACAAAATCACAAATGGGTTGGAGAGATCAAATGCGGGATGCACCTGCGAGAGAACGATCCAGATCACCATAAAAACCACGCCAAAACCGCCGATTTGCACCCGGATATCGGAAAAGGTAAAAAGCAATCGCTCGACAAAAAACGCACACGGAATGACCAGTATCATAAAGAAAATCACGCCTCGAATCACATCATTTTGCGTTGATTTTACGTCCGGATAAGCGCGCGATTCGAGGCCCATACCCGCGCGTGTATGCTTGACAAATAAATCCCATTTCTTGTCTTGCATTGCTTCTTCGGCCAGATCCAGATGGTATTTGGCCTGATCGTGCAAATTGGTCATCCGCTGGTTTTCAATCGAATACTTCGCCAATTCGCGCATCCGCGCCTCGTTCAGCGTCCACATGTCTTTTGCTGCCTGGAACGAAGAGCGAATAAATGCCCCGTGTTGCAAAGTCTGAAACCCATCGCCGCGCGCGATCTCCACACTTTCCGCGCTTTTTGAGTTCAACAACAAATAGCGCACGCCAATCTCTCGCTCCCGCATCACGATTTTGATTCGTTCACCCGGCGTTGTAAAAATGGTTCCCACCGGTTCTTCTGGACCAAAACCAATGGCATAGCCGTATTCCTGCGGTGCTGTATTGCCGGGACCGAGCACGCTGATGCTCGTCAACTTGGTGAGAAAACGAGGATCAACTGTATCGTAAAAATCCGTTGCAATACAGGGGAACAAAATTCGCGTGCGCTTGGATATCCACCAGTCCATATTAAACTCGCCCCGGTATATGCGCGCCTGACGACCGTGATTGGGCGCGTACGTAATTTCGCCGCTTTCCGGATCCATGTAAAAAGCCTTCACATCCACGCGGCGTTCGGCAATACCCGGCATGTAAAATTCGCCATCTTCGTCGGCAATGTCGTAGTAGATGCGGCGCACGCCTTTGATCGATTTGTCAACACCCATTCGCAGCGAGGCTACAGCGCCGGGACGGGGGCGATCGGGGGTAATGCTCCGTCGGGGAAATGTGCGCACAAAACCCTGTAACCCACGCATGCGATCATCGGGATCCAGCTTGTAATCGGGCAAAAAATCTTCGGAATTTAATCCGAGGTCGAGCACGCCAGCGAGCAGGCGTACCTGCCCGGTGAGATTTTTGAAATTTACATGCTCGGGCTTATCCAGCGGGGTATCCACTCTAAAACGCGCATCGTTGACCGTAATGAGCGACAGTGCAGGCGTGCCCGCTTCCAAAACGACCTCACCATCTGTTTTCAGAATTTTCCCCGGAATATACATATCCCAATTCATGCCGCCTTTTGGATTGATCCCATCGATGAGGGCATCGGCGGGGTCCAGGTCAAAGCGCTCGGCTATCGCCTCTGAATAATGCACAAACGATTTGCCAAATGGCGTAAAGAAACGCTTGTAATAATAATTGCGCGTGCTGTTCCAAACCCCGATTTCATCTGTCTGACTCGTCAAATCCAGAGAAATTAACAGTGGCAACTCGAGAGGTTCGGTCATCAATGCAGCAAAATGCTTTTCCTTGCGCGAATGCCTGCTCAAAAAATCGCAAATACCCCTGAAGCCGAGATGGTGTCCGGAAGATGCGAGAAACAAAAGTGTGTGTTTGGGTGGGTATTTACTGAAATATTCGACCAACTTCATCAGGCCCACAATCCCACACGCCATCTCTGCGCCCGGCGCACGCGCAGGCACCACAGACATCGCATCGTAATACGTATTGATCACTACGATTTTTTCGCTCAATACAGGATCGGTTCCGCGAATCCAGCCCAGAATATTCCGGGTCTCTTTCTTCTCCCAATCCATTCGCGCGTTCAAAGTGACATTGACCGTGCCCTTTTCGGCGAGCAATGCCTTGAGCTTTTCGCCGTTCTCCTTATCGATCCAAAAACGCTCTATACCATTGGGCACCTGCAAAAATTTGGTCTCTGCCTGCGCGGTAAACGTGGAATCGGGTTCGATAAACACAATCTGCTGCGCGCCGAGCATGGCGGCATTGAGCCAGTTGTTCCACGAATTAAATTCCATCAACATCACCGCACCCTCTACATCGCGCCCATTAAATTCCGAAACATCGCCAGTGCCGCCCCACAAGAGATGCCCCTGTACGCCACCTGTGGGCAAAGTGGTCGTCTTGACCAGATTGGGCCACAAACCGTGAATGGTAAAAACCTCACCGGTGCCTTCTACCTTTAAGCTGCCGCCCCGATCTATGGGCACGGCCACGCCATAGGTCTCGGCTTCTACGTCTTCCAGGCCAAAACGCCGAAACTCAGATTCTATAAAATCCGCGGCTTTTTCATGGCCGGGATAACCCACCACACGCGATTCGTGTTGCGTAAACTGATCCATCAACGTGCGAATCCCATCTTCGCGCACAGCATCCAAAACCCGTGTACCCACTTCTTCTGCACGCGGAACGGGTACGGGCGGGATCTCGCTGGGCATTTCCAATCCCAATAGAGCAGCTATATGGGGATTTACGCGATAGGGGCCAGCAATCAGGAGGGCCGTAACAAAAATCCCCACACCGATAAGGCTCCATGTGATGTGCTTGTAATATTTATCCATAGCGATGTACACCATGTCCGCGTTCTGGGAACCAGATCATGTCGATTCCCGTTGACAAAGCCACGCCGAGAATATATCCGACGAGCAAACCGATGAACAGGGGTCTCGATTTGCGATAAACCGTTGGTCCGCCTACTTTTATGATCACAAACTTAATCAACCACGCCAGAAAAGTTGTAAAGCTGGTTCGTCGGGCCAGATAAGAACCCGAAATCGCCAACCCCACGGGATGCAGCGGCCACCACACAAAGCGATAGCGCATATAGATCAACCCGGCCATCAAAAGACCGCCAATGCCCAAAAACACCGCTTGTTCGGGATGTTCCTCATAAAATGGCGGCTCATCGGGTTTTTTGATTGCATCAACCGTGCTCTGAAAATGGCGTTCGGCTGCCCGCGTGATCTCCCAACTGTTGAAATTATAAGCCCCTTGATCGTAACCCAACCACACTGTGAAAAACATATTAAATAGCAAACTGACCATAAACACCAGCCCAAGCGCACCCATCAACCGCCGCCGCTGATTGCCGGGAACGCCCTCGGAAACACGCCCGGCATGGGAAAGTGCGGGCAAAAACAAGCCCTTAAAATTCTCGTTAATCAGCACGGAAAAACGAAAAGCAACGAGGGTGGAAAGCGAGATATTGCGCCTTCCATAAAACGATGCGACCATACTCCAGGAACCAATGGGTTTGCTCGCAAATGGCATGCCGGTATCGGCGAGGATCTTCGCCATACCCGTATAGACAAAAATCACTGCCAGAATGTATAAAAACCCTTTAAACGGATCGAAATTCATCTGCGTCAGCCAGATAAACAAATACGCTATGCTGCACAGCAAACCGATACAAGCGGCGCGATAAGACATCAATTCCTCGGAGTCATCCACGGTGGGATCTCTCCCGAGTGCCTTCATCAACACATCGCGCAAATGTTTTCTCGCTACCCAGAATGTCGAACCCACAAAAACGACAAAAGCCCCAAAAGTCTGCCAGTAATAAACACCCGTGCGATAATAAGGCGTGGTGGCTTTATAGCCCAACTTGCTGAGTTGACCGCCTTCAACGATGAACACCAGATCAAAAAACCAGATTGAAAACAGAACATCCAGGCTGGCAAAATAAGAAAAAAGTATGGTAAAAATGCCAAAGTATCCCCTGATAGGCGGCAGTTGGCGATCAATCCAGTACCAGCGCGACCGGTAAATGGGAAAACGCGGAAAGCCCGGCACAAAGTAATTGATACAATTCCAGGCCAGCACGATAAACGCAATGGAAAATCCGATCCAGAACAGGCGGTTGCGCGTAAACTCGGGCAACCATCTCTTACCATCGCCCGGTTCAGAAACCATATCGATCAACGGTGCCATTGCGGGAAAAACCAGGCGTTCGTTTTGCACCCACTGCTTTCTCAAAACCGTAGCTACACACGCCAGCATTAAAAAAGCTGCCGCCACAACCGTCGTCCACCAGAACAGGGGCAATATCCACACGCCCCAGGGAATAGTAGCACCGCTCGGCAAGCCTTCGTAAAACCATGCAACGGCATTGCCCTCGTGGCTCGGCAAGAGCCAGTTGGGCAAAAGCGGATGCAAATGCTCTGCCCACTGATTTTCTTCCGTAGCAAAATAATAAGGTGCCGTGATATAGCCGATCAAATAACCCGTCATTCCAAAACACGGCAGCGCTGCGCCCACGAGGCCCATCGCCAAAATTGCATGCCATTCGCCTTTTGAAAGCACCCATCCGGTCATTTTGGCAACAATGGCAAGTCCGATCATCAGAATCATCAAAATGATCAACATGGCCATTGGGATATGGCTATACGTCATCAACGAAGCGTGCAAGACGTAGCGCACATACATAGCCAACAGATCGAGGGCGATGACGAGAAATACCCCCAATCCCACAGCGCGCAATGTTACCGCGGGTTGGAAACTCGCATCGTCTGCTTCCGTCTGAATATTTTGTGCATCAAGAGCCATTGGCGTGATTTTCGTTTTATAAGGTAAAATCCCTTAAAAAATGTGCGGGGATAATTAACCCCTGCCCCTTGCATTTGTCAAATGATTTATATGTTTATAATTGTAATCCCGCAGATAGCGCAACATCATTTCTGTTTGAGAAAAAACGTAAGCAAGAACCTTGACACCAATCAGCCGTTTTGTTAAATTTGGTCGTCTTATCAAAAAATATGATGGCTCCCTAGCTCAGTTGGTAGAGCAGAGGACTGAAAATCCTTGTGTCGGTGGTTCGATTCCGCCGGGAGCCACCATTTTTTGTAACCATATACAGACGAAAATTTTTCGTACAAGTTCCAATAAGAAAAGGGTGTGAACACTAAAAGTTCACACCCTTTTTGTTTTGCAAAACAAAAGCATCTATAAACTCTGGGCAACCCGAAACCCCACATAAAGGCTCCCGGCAAAGGTCCTGTGTTGGTCGCGAGCAGCCGAGCGAAGGAAAAACCCTTCCAGGTACCATGCACCGCCGCGTACCACGCGCGCAGTAGAGTCACCCACCTCCCACGCAGACCCGTCATTGGGTGCGCCCACATATCTATTATTATAACGATCCTGAGTCCATTCCCACACGTTGCCGTGCATGTCGTAAAGCCCCCAGTCATTGGCCTCAAACGACCCCACAGGCGCTGACATCTCATTATCCCACTGACTGCCGCACCCATTGCAATTGGCGCGGTTGTGACCAAGATTATCCCCCCAGCTATACCTCGTCACTGTTCCCGCACGCGCCGCATATTCCCACTCTGCCTCGCTCGGCAAACGATAGTTTTTCCCTGTTTGTTCCGATAGCCATTCCGTGTACGCCACCGCATCATCCCACGTGATATTAATCACGGGACGCTGGCCTCGACCAAAACCCCTATCGTCTGCCCGCTCACGCCCCGTCGCATCTGTGAAAAGATCGTAATCCTCAAATGTCACCTCGTACTTCGACAGCGCGAACGATGCAATCGTCACCTCGTGTACTGGCCTCTCGGCGTTGGTGCAACTTTTCCTCGAGACGCAGCCCATCTTAAAACTTCCCGCGGGAATCACCACCATCTCCGGCGGCTTAAAAGCAGCCACACTCTCCTGTGAAACTTGAGCGGATGTCCCTGTAAAAAATCCCAATAAGATTCCAACGGAAACACTCTTGATAACTCTCTGCATGATATATCTCCTGTCATTATTACCTGACAAATGCTCATGACATAAAAAATAAGACAACTTCTTATGGATGAGAAACATATTTTTCACCTTCCGATGGTCACATTGACCAGGGCGCCTGGTCTGACATGCTTTCCCGCATTCAAAAAAAGGCCCATTACTTTACACGTCCCATTTTCCGGATCAATAACAGGACTAATTCCGACAATACGCCCGGGCAACGCGCGTTTTCTGCCAGCAGTTGGCACGGCAGACAGCGGCATATTCATTCGGATCGCGTTCAGCATGTCCTCGGGCACAAGCAGATGCACCTGAAGGTCCATATGGTCGATCACCCGCGCGACCGCGGTGTAAGCCAATACCCAGTCGCCAGGCTTTACATTGACCTCGACTACCATCCCGTCCTGGGGTGCAATGATTGCGGTTCTGTCCAGTTCCATACGCGCGGCGACCCAGTTATAGTGTGCGACCTCGGCATCGAAGCGGACATTTTCAAGCTGCTGGTCACTGATCAGATTCTTATCGTGCAACACTTCCAATCGCGCTTGCAGGGTCTGAGCTTTCTTCAGTGCAATCCGAGCCGCAGTTTCCTTCACGAGTAGATCTCGGCGGGTTAATACCATGAGGGTATCCCCTTTGACCACCCGATCTCCCACCTCGAAATTGACCTGCTGCATCCGCGCGTTCATGCCAGCATAGACAGTCGCCGATCGCACAGGTACTAAAGGCGCCCGCAATATCAGTTCTTCTGCGCTGGCCCTTGCGGCAATGAGCATGAGGCACAGACCGCATAGAAACATCGCGTTGTATATCATAGTTGATCTCCTAACTGTAGCTATCAGCCCATCCTCACCAAGGCAACGGTGTTGTTGGTCGCTTGTTTTGCTGACTGCTGACCGCTGACTGCTGGTTTTGAATCAGACGAATACGTAACACACCCCCGAATCGCACCTGTGCGCGTTTCAGGGCTGTAATCTCTTTCTGCTTATCTGCCAGTTCTTTCTCAATTTCCCTCCGTTTCAGGTAATGAACGGGCGGATAAGCCATTTTTAAGGTCTCCAGTTTCTCAAAGACCTCTTGCTTCTGCCTTAACAAATCTTTTACACGCTCAGAGAGACCTCTTAAAATGGGTTGAAACCGCAAAATCTCCTTTTTTTGGGCAAATCTGAATTCAATTTCCCGGGTGGTGAAACTGACAGCACTGCCCAAAGGTTCTTCCTCCTCAACTTCAAAAGAAGCATCTGCCTCGATCAGGCCAGACACAAAACTGTTTTGCGGGATCCGTTCTATGAGTTCCTGATAGGTCTCGTCTTTCAACCGGATCGTCTGTATTCCCACGGGGCGATCAGTTTCCTCCACCCGCACCTTATCCGGCAAAATGGCACCGTATTCTCCGCACGTCAGAACCCGTCCGTCGAAAAAAATCCAGAACCACGCGGGTCTGGCATCGAGGATCAGAGCTTTTCCACTTACCTTCTCCCGCGTATGTCGCCACTGTCCTTCAAAATTCAAATAGGTTTCTGTATTGGCTCTCCGATAATCTGAGTATGCGGCCGAGGGCGTCGCCATCAGGTATCTGAACGATCGCCAGATACCGCCCATATTCGATACGGGCATGATCAATAGAAGCAGTATTAAAACCACAGCCAATACACTACCCTCCCCCATGAGGGATCCGGTTTTGACCCTGTACCTCGCACTGCCGGGGAAAACGCAAACCGCGGGATGGGGGTAAAACAAGGGCACGCCGCTTTTGGTCGTACAATCGGCAATCAGATGGCTCATATAGCCCAGGAGTATGGCCGCATAACACGCGCTTTGATAGGCGAGCAAGGGCAAGGTGACAACCGATAGAGCGAGCATACAGAGCAGCGAATGCGTAATCGTGCGATGCCCCCATCTCCGCTCAATCGGGATAGAAGCAAAGGGCATCACCCGGCCAATATAACTTCTCGGCGAATCCACATCCGGAAGCAAGCTCCCTATGATCGCACATGCAATCGCGGGAAGATTGCGGTGAATAGACACGGAAAAGAGCGAAAAAGAACTCGCCACAGTGAGCAACCCAAATGCAATGTGTGTAGGTGCTGTCATCGTTTGAACCTGTACATAAAGAATCGAATGCCTACCAGAATCGCACTGCCAATACCTGCCAGCACATACCCCTCCATACTCCCGATGCCGCGCATAAAGAACCGCGCTGCGACCACGGCCAGCAGAATCAGCACCACGGCGAACGTAAGATCGATCTGATCTCTCGCACCGGTGTGGGACACGTCCCTGACCGCGGATCTGGTTACCGCCGGTTCTTTGCGAAGCCGTTCCACAATCTCAATGATGGCACGCGGATTGCCAACGCTCTGTTGTAATACGCGAGTCTCGGTCAGGGCGTAGTCTTCTATGTCGGCGCCAGCAGCACACTGGCGGATAAGTTTTTTCGCGTCCGCGGTACATAGGTGCTCTATTTCTATGCGGTCGAACTTCCAGAAGTGTTTCTCATAAGGCTTCCGTACTTCTGGCAGTGCTGCGATAATGGTGAACTTGTTGTTGAGTTTATCGATCAATCTCCCGACGGAGGCGGTCATATCCGCCAGATCATCAACGATTAACACGAACTCGTTTTTCTCCACCGAGCCGAGCACCATATCTGTCCAGCCCTGAATGGTCGTGCGGGTGTGTTGCTTTTTGATCGTTTCAAATTTGTCCGGACCATCCGGACATAGCCTTCCTTTTTTGTGCAGTTCCCTCGCAATATTTATCAGGCTCTCTTTCGCTGGCGAAAGCGTCTTCACCACGAGCGCGTTTTCTGCGTTGAGCAGCGCGAGCAGATGACTTTTGCCCACGCCGATCGGACCGAGCAATAGTGTGTCAATGCCCTTGCTCAAGTTGTCTTTGAGCAGGCACAATTCCTTATCGCGTCCCACTGTCTTTCCCATCTCGACTCTCGACCGGGCAAAGAATCTGTAATTGCGATTCTTCTGGCGCGACCACCACCGCGACAACCGCGACCTGCGGTCAATGCGATCAACAGATTGTCGCTTTTGCTCTTCACTAACAGAGATGTAGATGGAGGCCGTCTCGATGGACGCATGCCCCATCAGGTCTTTGATCTGCTCGACCGGCACATCCCGATCTGCCAGGTCCGTGCCAAAGGTATGCCTGAGCATGTGTGGGTGAACGTGGCGGATCCCCGCGCGCTGAGCGCAGGTCTTCATGACCGCCCACATGGTCTTGCGGCTGAGACGCTGCCCGTTGCGGAGATTGCAAAAGACATATTTAGAATCCGAAAACTGACGGGACTCCAGCCACTCGCGGAGCACGTCTTGCACCTCGGGATTCATCGGGACAACGCGCTCTTTGCCGCGCTTGTCCGTAAAGCGAAGGCTCGGCGTATCCGTTGACCAGTGGATATTGTCAATCGTGAGCGAACACGCTTCGGATACGCGCAAACCACACATCGAGAGAACGGCGATCAGCGCGCGGTCGCGTGGGTTCATGCGTACGGATTTCAGTGCTTCAAGCTCGTCTTGCGCGAGCGCTTTGGGGAGCTTCTGCGATGGGAGTTTACGGGATGGTACTGCTGGACGAGTTACGAGTGACTGGTGAACCATGGGAATGCCCTCCTGTATGGGTTAGAACTGAAACTTCGTGCCCTTTATATAGTGCAAAAAGTGTGCCAGAATTTCCAAAAAACCCGTAACTGATTGCAGGAGAACGCATTTTTAAAAAATGCCCAAAAAAGGACATGCGGAAAATTGTTTCAAATAAAGCAGTTTGTGTTTCAAATAAAACAGTTGGGATAGGAATAAGACAGGGGGATTACAGAGGGAAATCACACAAAAAATGCCCTGAAGAACACAGGGCATTTTGGAGGATCGTTATGGTAAATGTGACCCGGATCCGTTCAAAGCAATCCGCACTTTTTTATTCTATACCTCAAGACCATTCTCGAGATGCCCAGGAGCTTGGCCGCACGGACCTGGTTCCCTTCTGTTCGCCGCAATGCTTCTTGAAGCAGTGCCCTCTCTAACGCAGGCAGGTCCATTTGTGCCTCTGGTAGAGATTGTACCACCTGGTCAACGCCACTATCTACGATCGGGGCACGCTCAACCAGTTCAAAGCCGAGATCATCCACGTCGATCTCCCCATCATCGCATAAAATAGCTGCCCGTTCAACCGTATTCTTCAGCATGCGAACATTACCCGGAAACTCCTGCTGCTGGAGTAAATCCTCAGCCTCTCTGGAAAACCTCATCAACGGCTTCCTTAGATCTTGGGCATAATCAGCCAAAAAGTGCCGCGCCAGAAACAGAACATCCCCCGGTCGCTCGCGCAAAGGCGGCACCTGAATCACAAACACATTTAACCGGTAGTACAGGTCCTCCCTGAACGTCCCTTCCTCTACGGCTGCAGTAAGCGACCTGTTGGTCGCTGCAACCACGCGCACATCTACTGGGATCTCATCACTACCCCCCACAGGTCGAATGCATCGCTCTTCCAGCGTTCGCAACAAACGCACCTGCATCTCGAGCGGCATATCCCCGATCTCATCCAGAAACAGCGTACCCTCGTGTGCCAGCTCAAAATGGCCCTTCTGATCTGTCCTCGCATCTGTAAACGCGCCCTGTTTGTGTCCGAAAAACGCGCTCTCAAACAAATTGGCCGGAATAGCAGAGCAATTCACCGGAACAAACGGACCACCAGCGCGATCGCTCTCGCTATGCACTGCTCGAGCAACCAGTTCTTTCCCTGTACCCGTCTCCCCTATAATCAGCACCGTCGTCTGACCAGCCGCAGCCACCTGTTTGATATGCGCCTTCATCTTCACAACCACTTCACTCGCCCCTATAATCGCATTCAAACCGCCCCTCTCTCGCTCCTGCGCCACGAGCCGATCCAGCCTGGCCTGCATCCTACTCGTCTCTTTGCGAAGCGTCTGGTAGCACACCGTGCGCTGAATAGCCGCATTCAGATCTTCCACCTTGAAGGGTTTGTTGAAGAAATCAAACGCCCCTTCTCGCAACGCGCGAAACGCATTCTCAGGCTCTTTGACCCCGGTAATCACAATCACCTCGGTCTCAGGAGAGATAGACCGCACCCGCCGAAGCACCTCAAGTCCATCCATCTTAGGCATCTTCACATCTGTAATCACAATATCAACAGCCTGGCTCTCCACCACTTCCACGCCCTTCTCGCCATCTGCTGCTTCGATAACCGTATGCCCTCTCGCAATGAGAAACTTCCCTATCGAAGACCGAATGTGTGCATCGTCATCGATCACCAGAACCGTCATGCTGACTTGACCAGTCATATTCATTCTTATTTCCCCCTATCATTCGCATGCTTTGTTTAAGATTTTGAAAAAATAAGACGGAATTTGCAAAAAGCAAGGTTACTCAGATAGAATACGGGCAGATTATGTTTTTATGCATTTTTGATGTTTTCGTGCATTGTTGCTGCGCGAGCGATATGCAAAATCAGGCTTGATAAATTCGGTTTTCAATGTATCTTCATTGTATCTACTAATCAAAGGAGAAAAATATGGAAACCCGTGTGCAGAAATGGGGTAATAGTTTAGCCTTGCGCATTCCCAAGCCACTCGCTGTCCAGATCGGGCTTGAACCCAATTCACCCGTCGAATTATCGCTGCGTGGTAAGGAGTTGGTCATTGAACCCGTGAAGCCGTCTAATTTGAAGTTGGACGATCTTCTATCCCAGGTGACTGAACACAACTTACACGGTGAAGTAGATACTGGACCTGCGACAGGCGGCGAAATATGGTGACACCAGATGAGTATGTCCCGCAGCGCGGCGATGCGGTCTGGATTGACTTTAATCCACAAGCAGGACATGAGCAAGCCGGACGCCGCCCCGCGGTTGTGCTTTCACCGGGCACTTATAATGGCAAGACCCATTTGGCAATACTCTGCCCAATCACCAATCAGATGAAGGGGTATCCCTTTGAGGTCGCCATTCCCGCTGGGTTAGATCTGACGGGGGTTATTCTATCAGATCAGGTCAAGAATATGGATTGGCAGGCGAGGAATGCAACGCTGATATGTACCTTGCCCGCGGAGATAGTGGATGCGGTTTTACAAAGAGCCGGAACGCTCTTGGCAAGGGAATCTGAGACGTGAGGGACATACCGCAGAAACATATCGAGGAATAGACACAAGGTCAGGAGGATTTCTTTATGCGACCTGAACCTCCCACCAACCAATCTCGGAATGAAAAGACTGGACATCAAACTAACTTGAAGACGACTCAAAATCGGTCCTGCGGACATTGTTTGCGTTTTGCCATTCAATTTCCCCTCCCGATCTGTGCTCTGGTCGCCACGGCTTTTACAGCTTCTATGCCCAGGCGGTCTTCGAGTTGTTTTAAGTACAAACTGCGCGGAGAGACCTTCAGCCCGTGTGATTCCCAATATCCATCTTCGCGCCTGTACCAGCCTTCTCGTTTCTCGCCGATGCAACCAATGGCATAATTTTGCGATGTTGGGGGTTTTTGCACGATAAAGCTCTCTGCTTCGCAGTTCCACAATACTTTTTGCGCGCCCGCCCAACCGTGCCCAGTGCCCGAACCTTGCCGATCCTGAACATTAATGGCATTGCCGTTCACGGTCACATTGTCAAACAGGGTGCAAACAGACCACCGATGATGGGGTCCTGAATCGGAATGCGCGATATCCGCCGTGCAATCCACAAATGCATTTGGTCCCGGTACGCGGGCGTGTAGCACATAATCGTGACGCCCTCGCCGGGTATAACACCGTTGCACGAGGGACAATTGCCCGTGGATGGGAAATGAATATCGCCGTCCCCCTGTGATCTGTGATACGGGATCCAGACACTGGCTATCCTGCACGGTCATCCATTTTGCCAGGTTGCCAATGGTCACACATGCATATCCAAAGTGAACCGAGGTGATATCGCGCGCCCACGCATTCTGCACGCGTGAAAATACGACAAAGTTCCAGGCGTGATCTTCATCGATAAACTCATCCTCCCTACTTTCATCTTTTTCGCTGTCATCAAACTCCGATACGCCGCGCAAGTTCTCAATGCCGACCTGTTCAATGCGCCCGAGATATTCGTATTTTAAAACCCACCCGCCGCCGTATTCTCGTTCAAATGCATTGCCCATGGGCGCGTCAATTGTTATCCGGTTGCCTTCTATGGCAGTTATGGTGCGGTCAAAGCGAAAGTCGTAAGTGCCCGGTTCCCACTGCCGAACGTCGGGATGTGACATCTCAATGCGATCCATACCTATTGCCGCAATCCACTGTGCCGTACTGGGTCGATGCACGAGAATGTCATCGCCAACTGCAAAACCCGAAGCATCTGCGATAGCGAATGTTCTTGTGCCTACGGGGACATACTCATCTACAATGGCCTGTCGCGTTCCCCCCACCTCTTGCCAGAATGATCTGCCTTCAAACTCGATCAATGTGCGCTGTTCTGTTCCCGTTGCAATCAATACCGTGCCGTTTTCACCTTCGCCTTCACCGCGCAGTACAACGCCACTTGCCCGAATGTACAGGGTTCCACCAATGCGATATTTTCCGCGCTTGAGTAACAAGGTCCCCCGAAATCCATTGGCGTCCAGTGCGCGTGCAGATACGTCGTCAATTGCCGCTTGTAATCGCGCTGTGTCGTCCCCTCCGGCCAGTGGCTGTACCGTCATTGCCACTGGCACATCTGGCAGAGCCACACCACCACCCATATAGCCACAGTGTGAAAAGTCTGGAATGATATTGCCCTTTTCATCCGGTACATAAACCAGTCGCCCGTCAGGTCCCGGATATACCCGTTTACTGTTCTGAGGTACGTAAGATGTCGAACTGCTCCGCGTTTGGATAAAATCTGCAACTTGCGCCCAAATTGGGATGGGATATATGGAGGGGTTGCGTGAGGCAATAATATCCCGGGGAATTGGCACGCGAATCCGGGTTGTTCCCGCCTCAATCGTCTGTGTCAATAAAATCTGCGTTTCGGTTCCCACCACAATGTTTAATGGTTGTGTGGTGGCGTTTTCAAATGTGATGGGTATGTACCACTGCACGCCGCCAGATTCGAATCCAGCAGCGAAAGTGAGAAAATCTCCAAAACCGATTTGTCCGTCAGAATCCAGGTCGCAGAGGGGATCATATCCCGCATCGGCCTGTGTTGCACCGAATTTCTGAACAAAGAGGATAAAATCACTAAAACCAACGGCTCCGTTGCCATCAAAATCGAGATGGTCAATGGAATTTATTTCCTGTACTGGCGCGTCAACTTGCCAGGAAAAGGTCTGATCGACGGTTGTAATATGATCGATGAACAGGCGTGCGTTTGAATTTGAACTGGTTTCTGTTCTATATGTGATGTATCGCCTGTTGTAATCGGGTTCGCTGCCCCAGATAGCGTGGGGTTTTGCCAGTTCGACAACGGCAAGTTGCCAGCCCTGAGACGGTGTTTGTCCCGCCCAGATTGTATATATGGCTTCCCTACCACCGCCCAGAGGATGGTTGCGAACCTTGATTTTGAGGTCCCTCAGGCCATTGCCTTCTGCTTTCCACCAGAAGCTCAAGCTGTGTCTTTGGGAGATGTCCTGCCCCGTGCTGAAAAAATCGTAGGTAAAGAATCCCGTTCGACCTGCTGGCGGGGAAGCAGCGACGGCAAAGCGACCCTCCTGGGCATCTCTGGATAACTGGACATTGTTGGACCAACCGGAGAGATTATCGCAATAGGTCAGCGTTTGCACCGGATCGCTGGCAGAGCAAGCACAGGCCCACAAAAATAGAATTGTGCAGGTGATAATTGATCGCATTGCAATTTTTCCTGACCGCTTGTTTCTATATTTGCAAATATCTGCAATTTACTCGAAAAAACAGAGGTTTGCAATGGCATTTTGGCGTATAATGTAGGCGTTTTGGGAAGTGTTCCTGACATAATTCGTATTATGTCTGTATCTTTTTCTGCCGAAAATCCCGATAAACCGGGTATCTTCACGGCCCTTGTATCCCCAGTCGAATGAGGATCACGGCGACCGTCAGCGCAATGCTGTTGACACCTGCGTGAATCGCCACGGTCGTCCAATACGCGCGCTTACGGCCAAACTGACGCCTGTGCAGAAATGCAACGGCTCGGCCTTGAATGCCATACCAAAGCCACCTGCGCCTTTGGCGACCAGTTCTCCCCGAGTCCCGCCAGCCGCCATGACCATCGACAGGTTGCTCTCCAGTACAGGACCACGATGCGGCGTCAGCAACAGCCCGCCCGCTCCATAACCAGCCACGCCCCAGACCGTGATACGATCCGTCGCCTTGTAGCCCAGCCACGGATAAAGTCCGGTCATTGACGAAGACAACTCGCCGTTGTCCATGTCTGCGTACCTGCCAAGGCCCCGGCTGTGTGCCAGTGTCAGTCCCGTCATCAGCGATCCCTTCGCGTAGTCAAAGCCGAACATCATTGAGCGCACAGCCCCATTCAGGGACAGCGTGCCATCACGTCCGTCGAAATGTGCACGCGAGCCATTGCTCCAAAACGACAGGACGCCACCGCGAGGCATCTGCTGGTTCATCTCAAAAGCAGAGCCGGTCAGCGGGTCGCCCATGCCGATCCCTGTACGCAGAATGTTGCTCCAATCAGGATTTCCCG
>JAGWBW010000027.1:28124-31900 GCA_021295695.1 Candidatus Latescibacterota bacterium | reverse complement strand
AGCGGGCAAGGTTGTCCAACTGGTTCAACAAGCCCATCGCCACATCGCGCTCCATCCCTGGCCGCAGGTCCTGCCCTGCCAACCGAGCTTGCAAGCCCGACTCGCGTGGTGCCCGCATCCGTTCCTCCACCTGCTCAACCACCTGCACCTCCGCAGTCCGCCCCAACCTTCCCAGAAACGCCTGTGGTATCGGGTCGCTGTTGCGGATCGTACCCGTTGCCGTTGCCCTATTAATGTTGACTGTCTGGGACGGGTCGTCGCACAGCTGCGCATTGCTGATCTCGACATTCATCGTCTCGGTGCTCTCGGAGGTCGAGTCCTCGATCAGTCTGATACCGATCTCCCAGGTCCGCTGATTGGGCGGGATGATGACCGTGAGATCCGCCGCTGCCAAAATTTCCTTCTCTGCCCTTCCTTGCTTTTAACATGATCACGCACCTGGACAGAAAGACTTGCCGCATGCCTTGTCGCCCCTCAATCTACTGTGTATATTTATTGATTTACGCAGATTATCCAGATGCCTGTCAAGCTCGGCAGAGGAGATAAATGCCAAATATAAATAACCGCACGATCTTCGAAGCGGATAACCTCGATATCCTGAGCGGGGTCAATTCGGAAAGTATCGACCTCATCTACCTGGACCCCGCCATTCAAGTCTGACAGGAACTATGCGCCGCCAGGCGATCACCGCAGACCACAACATTTTGTGGATGCAGTTGGCCGCGGTAACACAACATCTTAATGCGCCATATTCATTCTTCAAAAACGAGGTTGTGCTTATCTGGAGTTACCCCGCTCGACCAGAGAGTTCGGCATAGCGCTGGGTGGTCTGCAAATTGCGATGACCGAGTAACTGGCGCACTGTGCCAACACCCACGCCACTGTTCACCAGTTCCGTCCGTATGCCGAAGCTGGTGGATCCCGCATTTGACATCTGTTGACTGTAGTTATGAGTATGAGGTTTTACGGACAGAGATGGTGCTGACCACGCGATCTCGGTCTTGTATTTCAGCGGCTTTTAAGCGTTCCATTTTTAGGAGTTTCTGTCTCGTCTGGTGAATTTCTTCGACAATAGGATCGCGTTTCATGGTTCTCCTCCGGGCTGTTCAAGAAGTCCTTCAGGTGTAACAAGGGAATCACCTCGTCTCACCAGCGCGTTTCAGCACCATCTCGCGCATCCTAACGTTCAGCCGGAATCGCAGTGCTTGAAGACGATCCAAAACGGGCTGAACCGCGTCGAGAATGCCGCGCTCTTTGGCCCGCAATAAGAGGCCGAGAGTGCCGGTTATTTCCAACTCCAATGTCCTGGCATACCGCCGTGCATCTCGGTCATCGAGGAGAAGCAGTGCGTCTTGCGTTTCCAGCCCCAGGGCGAGCACTTCCTTTTCGCCATCTCCAAGATGTGTCACCAGAGGTAACAGCGTCCGGTCACGCACCGGACGCACGATCAGCCACGAAAGATCTTCCAGCACAGGTAGAATTACGTTCCGACGGCGGCCCTCTTCCAACTCTGCCACTACCGCTTCCGGTACGTACACTTGTCCGGCAAGTGCGGGTAGTAACTCCAACATGTCAGTTTGGTACAGATATTGAATCGGAGAAGTATTACAGATGACGACGGGCACTATCTAAGTCCTGTTGGAGGTCGTCCTCGGTCAGTTGGAAAGTATCAACGCCATATTCGGCGAGCTTTGTCAGAAATAAGGGCTTGGGAATGTCGGCCAGCTTGGCTGCCCCTCCCGATGACAAACGGCCCAATTCGTAGAGCTTGATGGCGATGAGGAGTTTGGCCTCTTCGCTGAACTGTCTGGGTGTATATCCGAGAGCCAGCAAGACCTCGTCGCCGTAGTCAATGGTCAATGTTCTCTTCATCGCGTCTTGTCTCCATATATTACTTCTCATAAGTCCATTCACGATTACCGGATCCGCGTTTTTCTACGCGCGAAGGCATCCAGCTCATGCCGGACGGTTGAACTACTGGCGTAGTTGTACCCCGCTCGACCGGACAGTTCAGCATAGCGCTGGGTGGTCTGCAAATTGCGATTCTCACCTCTCACACACATGCCACCTCAAAGGCCGTTATATTGCGAGTATCCTTGCTGAACTCTACCCCGATCAGGTGAATAGGCTGGTCCAGACCTGCAATTGCGCCATCGCAGCTCCCTCAGACGCCAACTCTACCACCTTGAACTCGAACAGGTAGATGTTATCGTTGAAGTGTACAGTCATATCCACACGCCCATGGCTGCTGCTGTCCTCAACCGTAATATTGAGTCCCAGTCCCGCGAAATAGGAATAGAACACGCTGGCATAGTAGCCTTCAAAATTGGCGATATCGTTGTTGGTGTACCAATCGTAGGGAATACTGGCATAAAAGGCGTGGAATAAGGTCTCCATGCCAGCGAAGTCGTTGGCTTCGAGCAGACGGTAGAGTTGAACGCTGTTCGCCATAAGACGCGTTGAGTCTTTCACCAGATAGTCCAATAGGCTCTCGTTGAGACTTTGGCGCACCTCACGGTTGGGATAGCCCAGACGATAGAAGGACTTGCCGCCGAGGTTCTCCTCACCAGTAATGGTCAGATACCCGGTCTGAAACAACAGGGCCTCTGGTGCTATGTCATCCACATCAAAGGTCGATAGCAAGTCGCTACTGCCGATCATCTCGTCGAGTTTCAGTGAACTGACACGGCGATTGAACAGGGTCTCGATAAGGAAGGTCGGCGTGCCCGTCTCGAACCAGTAGGCATCAAAGCTGTGCCTTCGGAACAGCAGGAGGATGTCGAAGGGGTTATAGACCTTCTCCTGTCCCCGCCAGCTATAGCCATTGTACCAGTCGCGGATCTCCTCTCGATCCAGACCGGGCAGTTCTGGCGCGAATACCGTGTCGAGATCTGTCTCAGTATAGCCACAGATCGCAGAATAGTCCGGATCCAGCGTAATGTCGATCAGGTTGTTGAGACCAGAGAAAATATGTACTTTTGAGAACTTGCTGACGCCTGTGAGAAATGTGAATTTGACATGGGCATCGCTATCCTTGATGGTCGCGTATAGACCGCGCAGAAAATCGCGATTGGCGCGTGCAACCTCCGGTACTTCCAGAGCATCGAGTATCGGCTTGTCGTATTCGTCAATGAGAACAGCCACGCGCTGCCCAACCTGCCGATGCAATACCCGAATCAGATCACTAAAGCACTCCGGTGCCGTATCGTAACGCGGCGCAATACCGGCTTCTTCCGCTATGGTGTGTAGTTGCGCCATCACATTCGCATGCAGGTATTCCGCTTCTTTGAAATTGCCCTTGCCAAAGCTCAAGCGCACAACGGGATAGCGAATCTGCCAATCCCAGTAGTCGTGGATGTGAAGCCCCTCGAACAGCGGTTCATTGCCCTCAAACAGTTCCTTCAAAGTATCCAGGAAAAGGCTCTTACCAAAGCGGCGTGGACGCGACAAAAAGAAATGACTCCCCTCATCTATCAGTCGCTGGATGTGGGCCGTTTTATCGACATAGTAGTAGCTTTCCTCCCGAATCTTGCGGAAGGTCTGAATACCAATGGGCAGTCTGCGTTTGGTCATATTATGCACCTTTGTCCTTCCATCTCATCCAAAAGCGATTCTATGTTTTTTACCCTCATCGATCCGGATCCCGGTTTCGGCCAACAGGGTGAAGAGAAGGCGTTCCCGCGGTTTTGACTTTCGGATCGCCTGCATCAACCGCTCCAGGTCTTTCCTGTGGATCGGCCGCGGCAACCCGGGTGAAACTTTTGGCGGACGGAACT
>JAGWBW010000027.1:1348-27881 GCA_021295695.1 Candidatus Latescibacterota bacterium | reverse complement strand
CCTGCGCGGGCAGGACGGTTGAACTACTTGTGTAGTTGTACCCCGCTTGAACGGTTTTAACAGCTAAATCGGCCATATTTCCTCAATTTTTGAATATAATGATAAATTACTAAATTGCAATTATCTGCAATTTACGCAGAAAAACAGGGGTTTTCAAGGTCATTTTTGAATATAAAGATTGATTCTACCTTGGGTCTTTAAGCCCCCGTTTACAAATTCCTCGTCCGAAAACGCATTTGCACACTTTCGTGTAGTACCTATATATTTATGGTATAACTGAACTGGTGCGTGAATAACGTAGATATATGAAATGGGAAAAGAGAATCAACATATCTTGAGGTAGTGACGGTGAATTATCAATTCAGACTAAACTGCGGGCTCTTACGCTTGTTTGACGAGTTTGATTCCTTACCAGACGAGTTGGCACCTGGCTTCCAATATGAACTCTCCCATCCTGAACTCGAGCGTCTGCGCGAAGCATATAGACTTGATCAGGTTGCAGGAGGTGGAGACGACTGGTCTAAAATTCTGAACTTAATGCAGTGGATGTCTGAAGGCATATGCCACAGAGGCGATATAAGCAAAGCACTGCCCGAGGTCTGCAAAGTGCTACCCATGAACGCTTCGGGACTTCTGAGCTATTCGTTCGGCAAAGATGAAGACTATGGCATCAACTGCTACATGCTGTCTATCGTGCTAACAGAGGCCTGCCTATCTCTGGGATTGCAGAGCCGAATAGTGTCTCTGAATCCTCTGAATCCATACGACTATGACAATCATGTGGTTACGGTGGTTTGGTGTACTTCTCGCTCGAAGTGGGTAATGGTTGACCCCTCGTACAATGCGTTTCTATGTGACTCTGAAGGACTGATCCTAAGCCCATGGGAGATTAGGGACCGACTTTGCCGACACAAGACCATCTTCTGCAACAACGAGCTGAGTTACAATGGCGCCAAGTACAGCTCAGAAGACTATCTGACGTACATGGCGAAGAACTTGCTCTACATGCACTCCCCATGTTTTAACGGCTTCGGAAGTGTTACTTCAAGGAAGACGTGGCTCACGCTGGCCCCGAAGCACTTGGACGTTTGCAAGCGAGAGACATACAACATGAAGTGGCGCGAGGAGACCGAGAGCGGGAATTGGGAGTATGATGAACTTCGTAGTAGTCTCGAGAAGCGAAGACTGGCAGGGGGCCATGCGTACACGTCATCTATCGCGTCTTTTGCACAAGCGCCGAACTGAGTAATACACCGATAGAGAATTGACTGAGTGAAAATTCCCACTTCATATATCACATCCATTTACGCCGCTTGGGGTTTGCGCCCACCCCGCATGCGCGGGGTCGTAAATGGTGAAAACGTTAGCGGACAGCCACACAATACAGAAATGTGGCGAAGGCGTTCTCTCACCGTCCTTCTCTTGTCTCCTTGTCTGACGAAGGTGAGTCTCTATCTGACAAGCTCAGGCTGAAGCATAACGGCGTCACGCCAGGTTATCTCTATGCTGTTTCAGATGATATTGATCTTGATGATGTGTATCCGCATCCCCATCCGGCAAATGTCGGTCGCTGGGAGTGGCTGACTAACCGGGAATTGAAACTAGAACTCATCGAACAGACTATCGTAACAGACAGTGAACGGCTGACAGACGAAGATATCGCAGAGATAAGGCGGAAACAGAAGGAAAGGGGCGAGGAGTCATTCGCGGAGTGATCTGTTAGAAAAAGCGCGCAACAAAAAGTAGGTGCAATGTCCTGCATATTCAGCATGAGTTATAAATAAAAAAGCCACCCTAATAAGACGGTGTGTCCTCTGGCTCTTTCCACAGCCGCACAGTAAACCGGTTTTCCTGACAAAACTATGAAAATTGTCCCTATTGAGATAGACAATTGTGAGAAAGTGTCTCTTTTGAGACTGACAATTATAGGATTATGTCTATAACGGCGGATGCATCCGTGAAAAGCCTCAAAAAAAATAGGGCAGACCTTATGTGGCCTGCCCTAATGTGGGGATTATTTTACTTCAGGTGAATATAGGAACGCCTTAACGCTGTTTACTCAGCCGTTGGATCAAAGCCTTCAATACGCCCTTCCTGAATCTCGATCTCATCGCGACGTCTCACCCGCTCAACCTGTCCATCGCGCAAATCGACCACGCGATCAGACACCCCGAGCATCTTGTGATCGTGGGTATTGGTCACAATGGTCACACCGCTTTCGCCCTGCATCTTGAGCAACAACTCGATAATTTCCTGTCCGGTCTTCAAATCGAGATTTCCAGTCGGCTCATCGGCCAAAATCAAATCGGGATCATTGGCCATAGCTCTGGCAATAGCCACGCGCTGCTGCTGCCCGCCCGATAGCTCATACGGTTTGTGATGCAGGCGGTCAGAAAGACCCACCAGCGACAATTTGTGTGCGGCTTTTTCTTCGTAATCACTGCGCGCCATGCCCGAAAACACCATGGGCAAAGACACATTTTCAAGTGCCGACATAACGGGAATCAAATTAAACGACTGGAAAATATACCCCACACTGTGGCAGCGCAAATAGGCAATTTGCCCCTGACTCATATCGCCCATATTGGCGCCGTTGACCAATACGGTACCCTTAGTGGGCGTATCCAATGCCCCAACCATGTTAAACATCGTGGTTTTGCCCGAACCCGAAGGACCCATAATTGACAAATACTCACCGCGAATCACATCGAGATATACCCCGCGCAGGGCATGCACTTCCTGGTCCCCCATCCGATAGGTCTTCCAGACCCCCTGGACCTTAATAATATAATCTTCAGTATCAACCTGTTGTTCAGCAGCCGATTCCTGAGCCATTGTTTTCTCCTCTTAAACAGTAATTCTACCATTGAACTCCCGTATGGTAGCGAAAACCCATGAGCATGTCAAGCCATTTTAGTCCCAATAAAATTATGCGTGATTCCAAAAGTATCTTCCACTATATTCTAAGCCGCGTGTGCTACAGACCTGTAGCGTCTCCAAAACCATGACAGAAAGGACCGCATCATGAAACTCGCAGTATGCAATGAATTCTTTGAAGACTGGAAAATTGAGGATGTCTTTAACTACGCAGCGGAAATTGGCTGTGACGGCGTTGAACTTGCACCTTTTACACTCGCGGAAAGCGTCGCGGAAATCTCTGCAAAACAGCGCAGCGACATTCGCAAAGCCGCTGAAAAAGCCGGTGTCGAAATCGTTGGCCTGCACTGGCTACTCGCCAGTCCACCGGGGCTTTATCTCACACATCCCGACAAAGCCATCCGCGACAAAACTGAAGACTATATCAAAGCACTGATCAACTTCTGCGGGGACCTGGGCGGGCAGATTATGATCCACGGCTCACCGGCACAGCGCAACATCCAAAAAGGCTGGGACCGAGAAGAATGCTGGAAACACGCTGTCGATATCTTCTCGAGCTGCACCTCAGAAATGGAACAAAACAACGTCACATATTGCATCGAAGCACTCACGGGCAAAGAAACCAATATTCTGAACTCTATCTCAGAAGCCCTCAAAATGGTCGCCGATGTCGGTCACCCAAATTTCCAGACCATGGTCGATACCAAAGCCGCAGCCGCTGAAAACAAACCCCATGTGGATGTAATCGCCGAAGCCAGCAAAGCCATGCGCCATGTCCATGTCAACGACCCCAATTTGCGCGGTCCGGGATTCGGTGATTTACAATTTGCATCCATCCTCCGCGCCCTCAAAGACCGCCACTACAATGGTTATATATCCGTAGAAGTATTTGACTTCAAACCCGACCCAAAAACCATTGCCGCGCGCAGCATCGGCTATCTTAAGGGTATTTTGGAAGGATTGGAAGGGTGAGCCTAAACACGGCGATACCGCTCACCGGACGAGGCTGTTGTTTCGCTTTATCAATCATCAGAACCTCCGCGTTCTGGCAACCGCTCTGCCACAAATCCCAATTCTTCTTTAATCCGACTCACATCGTAAACACTGTCGTATTCATGCCCGCGCCGTTCAAAATGCGACAGATCCACCTCATCGCCCCACCAGGCGCGAAAAATCTCCGCCACGGGCACAGCAACCCACGCTTTGGGACCTGCGGCATTCATAATGCGAACCCCGGGTTTGTGCGGTGATAATGCAGATAGCGCGAATGCCCGAACCGCGTCTGGCAAATCCATAATCGTCATGGAGCCCAAACCCCACTGTCGCGTCGGAGAAATATTTCGCAAAGGCGGCAACCCAGCGTGCGGCACCGAAGACAGTCGCAAATTAATCACATCGATATCGCCATTTTGCCGCGCATAGAACTTTGTGATCTCCTCCATCAGATATTTCGACAAACCATACCCATTGCGATCCAGACAGGGGTGTTCATCGGGAATCGGCAATATCTGTGGCCGAAAAGCCGGATTCTGCATCCCGACCGCCGCGATTGAACTCGCCATCACAAATTTGCGGCATCCGCGATCCATCAAATAGCGCATCAAACACCGCGTGCCCTCCACATTGACGATCAACGCGTCGCGCTCCGAACAACCGCCGGTCACAGCTGCAAGGTGAATCACCACATCAATCGCCTCATCATTGAGCTGTTGCAAATCTTCAAAAGAGCCAAACTCGCCGTTCACCCATGGCAAATCCAACTCTGGATTTTTTCGGCTCATACAAATCACCTTGTGCTCTTCCGCCATCGAGACCGACAGTGCCCGACCGATATATCCACTCGCCCCGGTAATCAGTACTGTACTCATAGTTCCTCCTCCGTCAACAATTTGGATTTAATCACTTTTGACATACTTATTTTGTTTGTATAATTAGGGGAACAACAAAACACCGTCATTTTGATCACCGGAGATATATTATGCAATTTGGCATCTTTTACGAACACCAGATCCCCCGTCCCTGGGCAGAAGGCGAAGAACACCAGCTATTCAAAGACGCGCTTGAGCAAGTCGAAGTCGCCGACCGAATTGGCATTGAATATGTTTGGGAAGTTGAACACCACTTTTTGGAAGAATATTCCCATTCCTCAGCACCCGAAGTCTTTCTCGCGGCCTGTAGCCAACGGTCTAAAAATATCCGCCTGGGACACGGCATTGTACTCATGCCCCCCAATTACAACCATCCAGCCCGCGTTGCCGAACGCATCGCAACCCTCGATCTGATCAGCGATGGGCGCGTCGAATGGGGCACGGGTGAATCGGCCTCTCGCGCAGAACTCGAAGGATTCAACGTGCCGCCCGGTGATAAAAAAGCAATGTGGGCAGAAACCGTCCGAGAAACCGCCAAAATGCTCGCATCAGACCCGTATCCCGGATATGACGGCGAATTTTTCTCAATGCCCGAACGCAATATCGTGCCCAAACCCCTGCAAAAACCCCACCCGCCGCTGTGGGTTGCCTGTTCCAACCGCGAGAGCATTCGCTGGGCGGGAAAACACGGCATTGGCGCGCTCACCTTTGCCTTTATCGAACCCGAAGAAGCCAAATACTGGGTTGACGAATACTACACCGTATTTGAGAACGAATGCGAACCCCTCGGTCAAGCCGTCAATCCCACGATCGCTATGGTCGCCGGGTTCATGTGTCATGAAAACGCAGAAACGGCAAGGGCACAGGGTCTCGAAGGATTTCAATTTTTCGGCTATGCCCTTTCCCATTATTATCGCCACGGCATTCATATCCCCGGTGAATTTGACATCTGGGCAGACTTCCAGCAAAACAAACCCGAAAGAAAAAAAGGTTCGGGATCAGGCTGCATTGGCTCCCCGGATGAAATACGCGCCCACCTTGAAACAATGGAAGAGATCGGCGTCGATCAGGTCGTCTTCTTGCAGCAAGCGGGCAATAATGAACACGATCATATATGCGAATCACTCGAACATTTCGCACAAAATGTATTGCCCGACTTCAAAGCGCGACACGAAATATATGCCGCACAAAAAGCAGAACGCCTCGGCCCTGCCATCGAAAAAGCACACTCTAAAATTTCGCCGATTGACAAACCCAAATTCACACCCTTCGAAGCCTATCCACTCTTAAAAGCACCTGAAGAAAAGCAAGAAGACCTCGAAATTGTCAAATCTATTGCCGGGAAAAAATCAGACAGCGAATCAACGAATCAACGACGGAGTGGGTTCGTCTATTCGTCTATGAACTGGCCTGAGAGGCGGCCAGTTGTACCCCGCTCCGTCTATTCGTCTATTCGTCTATTCGCCCTTCATCTGCGAAAAACGCTCAAATTACTCGCGTTTTTTTCTGCGGATTATTCGTCCAATCGCCTCGCGCACCGCTTCTATTGTATCTTCAATATCCGCCTCAGTATGTGCCAGAGAGAGAAACATCGGATGCGAGGGATGTAAGTAATACCCCCGTGCAAGACATCCCCGCAACATTGCCATGCAGCGATCGCGGTCAGAATCTTCTATCACGGGACGCGGCATTGGTCCAACGCCAATGAGCCGATAACTCAGTCCCCCTGCTTCGCAAACCGCATTGATACCTTCGATCAATCGATTCCCAATTTTCCATTGATAAGCAATGCCATTGCGCCTCTGAAGTTCCCCTATCACGACCTCCATTGCCGCCAAACTGAGCGGATCCCCGTGCGCAGTAGCTGTCATCCACACAGACTGGCACGCCTTCGACCCCAGAATCTCTCGCTTCCCTGCAATAAAACTCCCGGCATACCCATTGCAACACGCTTTGCCAAACGTCGCAATATCGGGTATAACCCCATAATATTCACCCGCGCCGCCCATTGCCACGCGAAACCCCACCTTTGTCTCATCAAACACGCAGACCGTGCCGTGTGCATGTGCCAAATCCACACACCCTTGCAAAAACCCATCCGGTGGTCCCCCCGCTTGAATCGTCTCTATAACCACACACGCCACTTGATTGTCATATTTCTTCAAACCTGATTCCAGAGCGTCTAAATTGCCGTAGGGAACCGCACAAGTCAACTCGCTGACAGTTTGTGGAACACCCTCATCACCGGGACGTGCCCAATCGTGCCAGCCGTGATACCCGCACATAATCACTCTATCGCGTCCCGTATATACCCGCGACAGGCGCACCGCACTGGAAGTCGCCGCACTGCCCCCAATAAAAAAACCCACCACCTCAGCCCCCGGGATAACTTCGATGAGCAATTCTGCAACCGTCAACTCCCGGGGATGAGCCAGACCGTACACCGTGCCATCCGCCACCTGCTCCTGTATTGCACGGCACACAACGGGGTCATCATACCCCAGAACAATAGGCCCAAAGCCCATTAAATAATCCAGATACGCATTGCCATCCACATCCCAAAACCGCGCCCCCGATGCGCGCTGGACAAATGCGGGATAGCCCATGTCCGCCTGGCGAAAAATATTCTTATGCGGAATGTACCCGCGCAACAGAACATCGTCATAGCGATTCAGCAGAGCCTTTGACTTTGCAATAGAGTAATTCTCTTTTGGCATTTCGCCCCCTAAGCTAATAAATTAAACTTCTTTTTTTAACAAACACTCTTCTCATCCCGACACAAGCACAAAATAGACTGCTTCTGCGCTCCTATTGTACTTGCCACCCGTCTTTTCTTATCTTATTCTATTTTTGACAGGATCGTCCTCACTTCTTTCAGGATAATTTATGCCACGCGAACTCATTGCGGACCAACCGGGGCACACGACATTGCGGGAATACGATGAAGAACCCTTAAAACCCGATCAAGTGCGTGCAAAAGCCTTGTTTTCAGCGGTAAAACACGGCACTGAATTTCGGGGGTTTCAAGCCAATACACGCGATGCGTCCGATGTTTTTAGCTGGGAATGGCGCATGCACATGCGCGGGCAAAAACAGAAAGATGTGTTTCCAAAACGGTTGGGCAATATGTATCTCGCCGAAGTGACGGACGTGGGACAAAATGTGTCAGATATTCAGGCAGGAGATCGGATTTTTGATCATGGTCCCGTTCGAGAAACGCATACACTCTCGGCGGACCGCGTTGAAAAAGCACCAGATGGCATCCCGTGGCAGGCTCTGATGGCTACAGACCCCGCGGGCGTTGCCCTCGGTGGCGTCAGAGACGCCAATATTCGCATTGGGGATCGCGTCGCAGTCTTTGGCCTGGGAGCAATTGGGTTGATGACCGTACAACTCGCTCGCATCGCCGGCGCGCGCTGGGTTGCGGCAATCGACCCCATTGAAAAACGATGCCTGCTTTCCGAAGCCTACGGCGCGGACCTCGTCCTGGACCCGCGCGAAGCCGATGTGGGCATGGTCATTAAGCAAGCCACCGCAAAACTCGGCGTCGATGTATCCATGGAAACCAGCGGCTCCTCCGCTGCAATGACCGATGCACTGCGTTCAACGCGCTATCAGGGCACCGTTGTATCCACAGCCTATTACAACACCCCCATGCAAAATCTGCATCTGACCGGCGAATGGCATCGCAATCGGATTCGCATTATATCCGTGAGATCCGACAGCGAACCCTGGCTGGATTACGGATGGGACAAAAAGCGCGGCAATAAAGAAGCCTACGACCTGCTCGTTGAAGGCCGCCTGACCGCCGAGGGCTTAATCGATCCCATCGTGCCATTTAATCGCGTTGCAGAAGCCTATATGCAAATGAACGAACATCCCGACACAGGGATCAAACTCGGCGTTGACCACGCCCTCTAATAGGTGATCTCACCACTTTCTCATGCAAAAAATTCAAACCATAGCAATATGTCTATTTGTCCTGTGGATCACCACGGACCTGCTGGCGAGCGAGGGCACGGTGCAGCAAGTCTCGGGAGATCTCGTTTATGTCACGGGTTTAAATGGTCTGGCCCCGCTGTGGTCAAATCTCACAGTGCAGAATGGACAGGAGACAGGCGCAAAACTCGAAGTCATCAAAGAATTGCCAGAACTGGTCATAGCAAGAGTCGTAGAGGCAAATGGAACAGCGGTGAATACTGGCGATATGGTGATGTTGAGCAGTGCACAACCAGACGTATCGGCACAAAAATCCAGGCGGCTCGTCCACGCTGCCCGCGTTGACGAAAATCCAAATATAGATGGCGTACTGGACGACCCCGTATGGTCGCAGGCAACACCGATCAAGGGTTTTGTACAGCGCGATCCAAACTACTGGATGCCGAGCCATGAACAAACAATCGTGCGGATTATCTACACGGACAAAAGCATCTACTTTGGTTTTGAATGCCTCGTCCCGGACTCCTCTCAATTTATCGCAAACAACATGCGACGAGATTCCGAAATCCGCGGCGATGACAATATTCAAATCCTGCTCGATACGTACAATGATCGGCAAAATGGCTTCTTTTTCTCTGTCAATCCCCTTGGGGCGCAAAGCGACTTGATGCTCTCCAACGCGGGGCGAACCTATAACCGCGATTGGGATTGCAATTGGACCGCCCGTACCAAGCACTATCCCGACCGATGGACGGCCGAAATCGAAATCCCGTTTAGCCAACTGCGGTTTAAGCAAGCAGACGACGTCACCTGGGGCATCAACCTCGCGCGCTATATTGCCCGCAAAAATCTGGCGACCCAACTCGTCGTCGGCCTGCAAAGTTCCTCATCCACAGAGCGGTATCGCATGTCGGACATCGGCGAACTTCACGGCCTCCAACACATTCGCGCCAGACGTCCGATCCACCTCAAACCCTACGCTTTGCCGGGCACGACCATTGACGATCAGGCAACCAACCCCTCTGAAAGCCGCACCTTTGAAACCGGCCTTGATCTGCGCTATGGCATCACGTCAAACATCTCGCTCGACTTATCCTACAACACGGATTTCGCACAGGTAGAAGGCGACCAGGAACAAACCAACCTGACGCAGTTTCGGCTCTTCTTCCCCGAAAAACGCGAGTTTTTCCTCGAAGGTGCCAACCTCTTCCAATTTGGCGAACAAGCGCGAGTAACCGGCAGCGGTACCAGACCCCCCACCCTCCTTTTTTACACCAGACGCATCGGCCTTGAAAAAGGAAAAAAAATCCCGATTATCGTGGGTTCAAAAATTGCTGGAAAAGAAGGGCGAACCAGTATTGGCGGCCTCAATGTGCTGACCGACGCGGCATTGTTTGAAGACGAGGATGACACAATCCAGGTACACCGCACCAACTACTCTGTCCTCAGCATAAGACGCGACGTATTCGCGCGGTCAAACTTCGGTTTCATCATGGTCAACAAACAAATTGATGATCCTAATGAGGGATGGAACCAGTACAACCGCGTGGGCGGTATTGATTTTAACTATTCTCCAACATCAACCTTGAATTTCCAGGCTTTTGCCGCGCGAACATGGGATTCACAGGTTGAAAACGCAGACGATGCGCGATTTGTATCTATGAATTACCGCGGCACCAGGTATTGGGCGCGCCTCAAAATTCTCGATGTTGGAGAACAATTTGACCCCGCCGTGGGATTCATCAATCGCAGAAGTGGATTGGAAGGTTTCAGGCGCTATGACCTCTATGCACGCTACAGACCCAGACCGAAATTCGCCAATATTCGCTACATGTCAATCGGCCCCGAAGCACAGCTCTTTACAGACCGCGACAACAATGTGAAATATTGGACCGCCGAACTCTCGACATTTGCGATCTTTAATACCGGCGACTACTGGCGATTCGAATTAAAACGCACTTATGACGTAGTCGATGAGGCATTCGAGCCATCCGCACGCCGAGAAGATGTGAGTATCCCCCCGGGAACCTATACCTTCACGTCATTTACCACAGGACCGCGTCCCAGTCGGACCCGAAAATTGCGCCCTGGCATCACCTTTGAGGCTGGCACATACTACACTGGAAGACGCTATACCATTCGCTCGGAAAGCTCTTTTCGCCCCTCTGGCCAGCTATCTTATGAAATGGAATATCAGGGCGACTGGGTTCGACTTCCCCAGGGTAATTTTAACATCCACACGCTCAGCAATCGCCTGCAGTACTCCTTTTCCACAGACTTTTTTGTCAAACTCTTCGTACAGTGGAACAACGACAAAGAGTTCGCAAGCGCAAATTTTCTCCTCAACTACCGGTATCGACCCGGCAGCGACATCTTTCTCGTCTTCGACAGCGCTTATGGCACCGCCCCGACCTTAACCCGGCGAAACCGCTCGGTACTCCTCAAACTCTCCTATCTCCTGAGTCTGTGAATTACATCTCGTGTTTCACCGTCTTAACAGCCAGCGCGACAGCCTCGCCGCCGCCAATGCAGAGTGAGGCAATGCCAATGCGCTTGTCGGCGCGTTTTAGAGCGTGAATAAGAGTTACGAGAATGCGCGTGCCGCTCGCACCAATAGGATGCCCCAGCGCGACAGCACCGCCATTGACATTGAGTTTTTCTCCCGGAATGCCGAGATCCTGCGCCGCCGCCATTGGTACGCCAGAAAAGGCTTCATTGATTTCAAACAGATCGATATCCGAAACAGTGAGGGAGAGCCTGGACAGAAGTTTGGAGATCGCACCGATAGGCGCGAGCGTGAACCACTCTGGCTCCTGGGCATGTGTGGCATACCCCAAAATCTCAACTTCGGGTGCGATACCGCAATCTTCTGCTTTTACGCCTGAAAGAACGATAACAGATGCCGCGCCATCGTTAAGACTCGACGCATTGCCAGGCGTCACAGAACCGTCTTTTGAAAATGCAGGGCGCAGTTGGCGGAGTTTGTCCTCGTCAAATCTCAGGGGTTCCTCATCCCGGTCTATCGTTGTAATTGTCTTGCCAGAGGATGCTTTTACAGGTACTATCTCGCTGCGGAACCAGCCTTCTTTATCGGCGCGAAGTGCTCTTTTATAACTGCTGATGGCAAAATCATCCTGGTCTTCGCGCGAAAAATCGTAGCGTTCAGCACATCGGTCGCCACATGTGCCCATGTGCAGATCATTATAAACATCCCATAAGCCATCGCGGATCATTGAATCGACGAGTTCGCCTGTTCCGAGTCTATAACCCGTTCGCGCATTTTCGAGAAGATAGGGCGCGCGGCTCATGTTTTCTGTGCCTCCTGCGAGAATTAAATCGGCATCGCCACATTGGACGGCCTGAGCGGCGAGCATAACGGATTTGAGGCCCGATCCACAAACTTTGTTGATCGTTGTCGCCCCCACCGAGGCATTGAGATTCGCGCCAATAGCAACCTGACGCGCGACATTTTGACCCAGCCCCGCGCTGAGCACATTGCCAAAAATCACTTCATCAACTTCATCGCCGATTATGCCTGCCTGCCCTATTGAAGCCGCCGCAACAGCACTGCCCAGTTCAGGCGCAGATACCTCGGCAAAGCCCCCCATAAATCCGCCAATAGCTGTGCGCTTGCTCCCGGTGATATAAATGTGTTTCATATTCATTCCTCCATTTTGCAAGACTACCAAGATATATCCAAACTGGGAAATAACGCAAGAAGTAAGAGGTAAAAGGTGAAACATCTAATCGCCATTGCCATGTGTGGCATTCTGTGTGCAGTAATCCTTCTGATGTCCTGTTCTGCCCCCCCTGATGGCAAAACCGTATTTATCGAATCGGGTTGTGCAAGATGCCATGAAATTAATGGCGCTGGCGGTTCTCAGGCACCGCGACTACAGGGCTTGCAAAGCAAGTGGACACCCGAATTACTGGAAAAATTTCTGATTGATCCCCCTGCGTACGCAAAAGGCAATACCCGATTGCAGGCGTACATAAAAAAATACCCAACGCCAATGCCCAAACTTGAAATCACACCCGCACGGCGAAAAATACTCGTCCAATATCTCCTTAGAAGGTATCCATGAAAAAATACGAACGAATCTATAGAGAAGTTGCCAAAATTCCCGAAGGTACCGTCGCAACTTATGGGCAGATTGCTGAACGGGTTGGGTGTGGGCCGCGCGAAGTGGGCAGGGCACTGTCGGAATTGCCTCCTTATACATCCTGTCCCTGGCATCGGGTCATCAACGCACGGGGAATGGTATCCATCCGCAGTGGAAATCACATGGCACATCACGACCAGGAAACCCGCCTTGAACGAGAGGGCATTGTATTTGTCAATGGCCGCGTCGATCTCGAAATTTACAGGTGGGAAGCAGATTAAATGGTATATCTCTGGCAAGAGCGCACAAATTTGTTTATTGACAAGGATAATCGGTTTTTTTATCATTCACGCGCTTAGGGGAGAAACACATCTGTAAATAATGAGAAAGGGGATGCAGTGACCAAGGCTGATATTGTCAATCAGATTGCCGACGCTACGGGGTTGACCAAAACAGATACCTCTGTCGTTGTAGAGGGCTTTCTCGCTTCGATCATTGCGGCAATGGAGCAGGGTGAACACATCGAAATTCGCGGCTTTGGCACGTTTAAAGTCGTTCATCGCGCACCGCGCACAGGTCGCAATCCCAAAACAGGTGAGGTGGTCAAAATTCCCTCGCGCGCAATGCCCGTGTTCAAACCCTCGCGTGAATTGCGTAATACTATTTCTGAGGTTTCTGTTCTTCCATCCAGCTAATGCACCCACAGGAGGTAGCTCTTGCCCAGCGGAAAAAAGCGCAAACGCGCAAAAATCGCAACGCATAAGCGAAAAAAAAGGCGCCGAAGAGACCGACATAAAAAGAGGGTCTAAAGGCAAGACACTTGCCGTTCACACTGGCGTTATGGGTCTATCCCCCGATCTTGTATATGCCATTATTGTTAGCTGCAAAACGATACGCTCGGCATAGACCATGAAGGCAGGGGGCCTGTCCTCAGTCTGCCCGTCAGAGAGGTTATCCGCGGCATTAGCTCAGCTGGATAGAGCACTGGTCTCCGGAACCAGAGGTCACAGGTTCGAATCCTGTATGTCGCACCACAATCAATAGGGCGAGAGAGTTACTCTCGCCCTATTTTTTTGCCTATACGTCTATGAACGAGTCTGGGAGACAACCCGTTATACATCGCTCTGTCTTATCAGATCCCGCAACTTCAAAATGAGCGCATCCAAACCACGACCTGTGACAGAGGAAATTCCCAAATCTGTTTGGCCCAAAAAAAATGGGCCCTTGCGGTGTTCAGGTGGCAACAAGTCCAGTTTGGTAGCAATGAGCATCGCGGGTTTCTCGCGCAATTTGGGACTGAAACGATCGAGTTCTTCTTTTAAAACCGACAGGTCGTCTTCTGGATTGGGACTGGCGACATCGACCATAAAAAGAAGAACGCGCGTGCGTTCAATATGGCGCAAAAATTGGAACCCAAGCCCTTTGCCCCGATGCGCCCCTTCAATCAAGCCCGGAATATCCGCCATAACAAAGCTATCGTAATCACCGCATTTGACAATGCCCAGATTGGGTTGCAGGGTCGTAAAGGGATAATCGGCGATTTTGGGTTGCGCCGCAGAAACTCTGGATAGCAGGGTCGATTTGCCCGCATTTGGATGCCCAACCAGACCGACATCAGCGATGAGTTTAAGCTCGAGTTCCAGATGGCATTCCCACCCCGTTTCTCCGGGCTGGACATACTCTGGTGCTCTATTTGTCGGCGTGGCAAAACGCGCATTGCCACGGCCGCCGCGACCGCCCTTGATCAAAACAACGCGCTGACCAGGTTCGGTCAAATCCGCGAGAATTTCACCCGTTTCTGCATCCTTGAGGAGCGTGCCAACCGGAACGGGAATTTCAGCATCGTCACCCCGTCGTCCCGCTTTCTTTTGACCCGACCCATGTTCTCCGGGGCCTGCACTCAGGTGTTGTCGATACCGGTAATCAAGCAGTGTGGATAGGCGGGCGTCTGCTATAAAAACGACATCTCCACCATTGCCACCATCGCCACCGTCTGGCCCACCTCGCGGCACATGCTTTTCTCGGCGAAAGCTTTTGCAACCATTGCCGCCGCTGCCCGAACGGGCATAAATTCTGGTAAGATCAACGAACATCGGAAAATTAAGCGATCTGACGCTATGTTGCAGGCTGCGCCTGTGCGCTATTCCTCAAAAGTAGAGCATCTTCAATGGGGATGTGCTCATCTGCGCTGTTGATGAGATCCCTCGCCGTATTATAAGTAAAGGAAATGACCTCAACGCGTGGCCCCAGAGTCTTAACGAGATCGACCAGAGGTACAAAATCGCCATCACCACTCACGAGAACCACGACATCGAGTTTACCGACAAATCTCATGATATCAATGGCCATCCCCATGTCCCAATCGCCTTTGGCCGATCCATCGCTGCGCTGCCGCAAATCTTTTCTTTTTACTTCGTAGCTCTTTTGTTGAAGCATCGAGATAAAGTTGCTCTGGTCAACATCTGGCGATTGCACGACATAAGCAATAGCGCGGATCAATCGACGTTTGCCCACGCTGAGTTCCAGCAATTTTTCAAAGTCGAGACGCGCATTAAACGGTTTTGCTGCATAAAAGATATTCTGTACATCGACAAATATCCCAACCCGCAGTTCAGCCGGGGGAATGGCTATGCCTCGATCTAATCGGGCACTGGCATTGGCCTGCAGACCGGCGAGTTTTTTTTGTATGGCATCGAGAGTAGAAAAAATTTCTCGGCGTTCTCGAGCGCCGCTAATAGCTTCTTTATAGACTCTGGTCTTGATTTCCTGGAGGTCGCGGATTGGAACCTGCACCCTGGCAATTTGATCTAATTTTTCTTCGATACGCGCTATCGCATCTTGTATTTGTTTAATCTGATCTTTTAAGTCTGCCATTTGTTATGAGGTCTCCGATATCATTAGTTTGTGTAACCCCGCGCCAAGGGCAAGGGCAAATCTGCTCGCGTGTCCGAGTTTTGCGCGATCTCGTTCTGGCAACTTCGCGGTATTTATACCGCGAAATATTGGATGCGCCACAAGGCTGAGGTCGGCTGGTGGAGCAATGGGCGGTATGTTCCCTGATAGATAAACCCGTTTGCAGGGGCGATGTGGAGAACTGGCGAGAGAGAGCCAGCGTTGTAAATTTGAAACATCGGGACCTGCTGTTTCAACGCCGATTAAAATACCATTTTCAACGGAAATATAAAAAGAACCATCGGGATCTATGTGAACAGCCATTTGCCTACCCGACTCCCATACGCGAGCGGGTAGGCCCACACAAAATAGGGCCAGCGGAGCGACACAGAGATGCATGCGGTTTCCACCCAGCACCGAGCACAGGGTTTCGTGTGCCTCAATCACTCCGTTGCGTACTGCGGTCCAAAACGCCACGCGCCCTACCGGAATAAAGTCAATCGCACTATTGTCAACAGGAGAAATGAGTGTCTGCGATGCTTCCCATAAAATCTGCTCGCGGCGGTCTTCTTCTCCAACGACTTCGAGAGGAACTTTTTGGATGTGATACAGACCACCGGAAAGAGAAAAAGAAAGCGTGCCAAGCGGTTTTGGCAGGCTCTCAAGCGCTTGCCTCAATTCCTCAACAAAGGATTCAGGCACTTCTTTTTTGGGATCAAAATCAAAAGCCTCCGATACGCGCTGGTTAATCAGGCCCCTGAGATAATACGCATTATCCAATTTTTCAAGGTGGGCCAGGCACAAGGTGTTGCCCGAAATATGAATACCCGTCGCTGTACTCATGGCGTACTCATCGTAAGGTGCGGACGCAAACGCTCAAGGGTCTTGGGACCAATACCCCTCACTTTTGTAATATCGTCAACGCGCTTAAATGCCCCATTCTCCTCTCGATAGGCCACAATGCGCCCCGCAATTTGAGGCCCAATACGGGGCAGGCGCTCAAACTCTTTTGCCGTTGCCCGGTTAATATCGATCAATTCTCTCACCGGGGAAACACTTTCTTTTGGCGATGGGATTTCCTTCTGACTCTGCCCGTGTGCTATAGATGTCGTCGAGGGAATATTTTCGTCTGGCGAGGGGACTTCCACCGCATTTTTACGCACCTCAAAATCGGGAATGCGATCCGGATCTTTACTGTCGAGATAACGGATAATAATCCCCACAATAAGAACGCAGCAAAGCAGCAATAAAATAATTTGTTCGTTGCGGTTAAAAGTGAACATAGAAAAGTCCAATTACTGAAATCCGATTTCACCCCAGAATCGGAAATCCCAGGTCACGTTGGTGAGGTCGCGCAGGTGATCTTTGCGCCGTTCATGGCGAAACGTGGTGCCCCCTGTAAATCGCGAGCTAAAGGCATATTGCGTGCTCAGGCTGACAGACCAGGACTTCGAGTTTTGGCGGATAATGGGTTCGGCTGGCACATCGGGTTCGGCACTTCGGGGCATTTCGGTTTGCGTATTCGAGGTACGCGAATAGGAAAGCGTGAGATCGAGATTGCCTTGAAATTTTCCGCGCAGTGTATAGCGCATATCTGCCTGTAATGTGCCGTTTTCCGTCAAAGTGGTCCCAATCAGACGTTCGGCAAGAGTCGGTTGGACAGAAGTTGTATCGACAGTCACATTGCGCTGATAGCGGATTTCGTCATTACGACTTTGTCGGCGGCTAAACGTCGTATTCACATTGCCTTTCCAGCGCGCGCTCCACTGAAAAAGAGGATTGTACGATATTTCTGTGGCATCGCTTGTCAGATAAAGCGGCGAGAGACTAAGACTGCCATCACCCCGTCGGGTGCGCGATTCCTGGTAGCCGAAAGTGGCATTGGAACTGACCCAAAACCAGCCGATCAAAGGCACGCGTTCGAGACCGCGCCAACTCGCGTCAAATTTGGGAAAAATGACCTGATCGTCTTTGCCGAGTGTATTGCCCGTGCGTTCGTTTTCGGAATAATTGGCAGAGGTGTTAAAATTCAGTCCCAGAGGTAGTCGGATACCGCTGGATACCTGTGCCTGCCTTCGCACATTGACAGCATTGGTTCTCGTTCCCGTACTCACAACGACAATGGGGACCTCGACCGTATCTTGAAAGCCAAATTGATAGGCCAATGAGGGGCGGGCTGTGAGGCCAAATAAATTATTTGATTTGTTCTGAGAAACACTACTCGTCACATTCTGAAGACGCCCCCCCACTTTTCCAATCCATTGCAAAATGGAAAAACCATCTTTACCGGATTTGCGTGTCCAGCGTTGAAACAAGCCGGGCAGGTTGAGATTGACACGCGCATTCGCCGTTTGCTGGCTATTGACAGTAAGACCGCGCCGAATGCTGCCGTACTGCACGCGATCTCCACCGATCTCAAAGCGATCCGTGTAAGTAGCCGAATACGACGGATTCACGGTAATCCAGCTGGAAATACGTGGCGTATATCTGAAGTTGAGCGATTGGTTGCGCGATACTTCACGCCCAAATTGGAGTTGTGTCAGGGCGTATCCATTTCGCAAATCGCGGTTGAGAGTGAGCGAATAATCGGCATTTAGACTGCGAAATGGAGAGAGTTTAATAGCGTAACTTTCGGTCAGATTGAAGGTTTCTCGCACTGTATCAATCACATTTGAAGTATCGCCCGCGATGGCGCGAAATGAGGTTTGATCCGACACGCCGCGATTAAAACGCAGGTTGTAATTAATACTGGTGGGCAGATAAAAAAACTGTGCATCTTTGAGCGGTTTGAAAAAGGGCAACCACTTGAAAATGGCGAGAGCTTCGCGCTGAGACCACGCCTGATTATAGGTCATATTGCCATTTAAGTTCTGGTTCTGGCTTCGCCTGCGCTGTGTAATCGCACCCGTTGTGGATGCATCAGAACTGTAGTTGAGTGACGTAGAGGCTTTATCAAACAAAATGCGAGACAGCAGACTCGGGTCTTCGCGTGCTGGCCGTTTTCTCAGCGAAAGAGTAAAGCGCGTCTGAGAGCGCACATCGCTTTCGTTGATTTTTTGTTCAGGGGTGAGCACAATATCCGATCCCGGGCGAATACGAGGGCTTGATGTAAAGCGGTTATAGCTGAATCGGACGGGCATGGAGGTATTCCATTCTTTGGGAAAAAATTTGTCGATATTGAGCTGGCTGTCAAAATTGAAGCGCGTGGTGGTGGTGCCCGAAGCCCGGCCTTGCAGGTCCTGAAAATCGCCGCTTCTGCGTTCCAGATTGACCGTTAAATTGCCCAGATCGGCGAGGGTTATGCGCGTATCAGCCAGGGCAGATAAGGCGGGTTTTTTGCGGATTTCATCAACGCGCAATTCATCCATCCAGACTTCATTCTCACCCATGAAAATCCCATCGCCGCGGTTGCGAATCCCCACAGTAAAGGCTCTGATCGAAGACAGCGCGGGATTGCCGCGCACGATATAGGTACGACCATCTACGTCGATCTCAATGCGATTGCCCTCTTTGTCATAGCGAGCGAGAAAATCGCCACGGCGAAGCGACACACTGACGGTGTCAGACACTTGCTCGGTGGCTTGAAGACCCAGCAATTGACCTTTGAGTTGCGACATGACCTCGAGGTCCAAACGAACAGTATTGGTCCCTTCTGCCCAGCCGCGATAAACCCGTGATCGGTATTCGTAAAAGTTGAGAGAATCTTCATTGATGGGGGCAAACCGCATAAAAAATTCAATGGGACTGGGACCAGCACTCAAGGAATCAGCAGGATCTGAAAAATTGGTGTTATACGTCGGATCGGCCGGGTTGCCGCCGTGCAAAAACAGCGTCATAACACCGTATTCGGTATAGCTCTCACCATTGGCGAAGTTGCGGGATGCAGAGATGGATTCGCCCGGGTAGAGATCGACAAATTCGAGTACCAGAGAATTTTCGGACAAACGAATACCCGTGGTGGGGTCAATTTCTCGCTCGAGACCCGGAGGAGATTCGTAAAAAGAGTTGTTTGTGCCGATAGTCGAAACCTGAAAATCGCCCGATAACTGCCCGAAAGCGACCGGGTCTTCCTGCCACTCGCTGCCAGTCGCACTAAATGTATAGATTTCGACAGAGGTCGTGTCGTTGTGTTCGATCCAAACCCGCACAAAGTCAAGCGTACTGGCAAATGTGGTGTCGGGACTGCCTTCAAAGATGCGAGGCGCGTCCTGTCCTTTGAGGGGAATACGCAACAAACGCCACGGAGGATTTACAATGCCGCCCAATTCGGGAAAGAGATCGGATTCAGTGCCGGGTACCAGCGTAGATGGACCAGAAAAAGTGCCCGATGCAGAGGACAGGCCCCGATTGCTGGACAAATCGACACTATATCGGATAAAACTTTCGCGCTGGTCGAGAAAACCATTGCCGTTGAGGTCCTCGGTATCGGGTCGCGATTGGCGCTCTGCCCTGTTGCCCTCTGTGCCATTGAGACCAGAGGGATAGCGGCGCAGGATATCCGTCGTGTTTTGATCCACATCTTCAAAATTATCTCCCGAAGGATCGTTGGGCATGGTTACACCCGGAAATATCTTTCGAAAGATCTCGATTTCTTCGGCATCGGTTAATCCATCCAGGCCAACATCCTCTTCGTCAATGACGATATCGTCTCCTGTAGGCAAGCCGCCGATGGGTTTGTCTTCTGTGCGAAAACCACTTGGGAACCGCTCTCGATCACCGGGATCGTTGTACATGGGGTGATCGAGAGGCAGGCGAACGCGCTCAGATACATCGCCCAAATCAATGTGCAGATGCCCATCATCCCCCCGAATCCAGAGTTCGAGAAATTTAGACCGCGACAAATCGAGACCGTTGACATAGCGCATAATGCCCGCCCACGATTGCTGGGGGATGCCATTTTCGTTGTTCTGTGAACGAATGGGAAATCCATTGCTACGCGCGGGGTCAAATCGCAGTTTGAGAATATCGATAATGTCTTGTTCCGCGCTTATGTCATCGCGGGTAGGCTGAATTCGGGAAAGAGATGCCCTGTCGCGGTCAATTGGGTTATACCACGTAAGCCGCCCTTGTGGCAATGTGAGCGTTCTGTTGTTGCGAATGGGAACACTTGCGCGATTCCACCCGATTTTGCCAATCGAAAACGCCGTACTGTTTAAAGCGCCTTCAAAATCATCGATATAAGCCACATTTTTGGTATTGGGATTTGGCAAACTCTGCGCAATTTCAAAGTCCATGTCTATAGACGACGGCGCCTGCGTGTTCACGAGAGGAATAGAATTGACGAGGTCGCTCAACAGTTTGGGTTGCATCCGGAAGCGCGCATTGGCATCCCACAACAACCCGCACGCGCGGCGAGGCAGTGCTTTGAGTGCCGTAGAGCAAGGTCATGCCAATAAGAGAATACTGATCGTCAAAGGGGCGCTCGAGACGCAAGCCCAAAAGGCTTTTGGACTGTCCAAATCCAAATTGGTCTTTGGTTTGATACGAGATGTCAAGAGCAGATGTGGGGTCTGAAACTTCGTTTTCGGCATCGCCAATAAATTTCAAGCGGCCTGTCAAATAATTTATCGTGTAGTCTTCGTCCCGTTCCAGGGTACGGTTGTTCAGACGCACGACTTCGCTGTTTTCAACCAGTCCAGCAAATCCACCGAGGTTGAATTCGGTCGATTGGCTCGTCGAACGCACCCGCAGGACATATCGCCCCGCTTCGGTGCGGTTCGCCGTGTTGGTTTCATTGTAAATACCCGGCACGCGCACCTCGAGGTCGGGCGCGCCCAAACCCTCTTCGCCAAAAGGCTCGAGAAAGGGAAAGACGAGATGCCCTCTGGCAAGGCTCAGGCCGGGGATCTGATTGCCCGTACCAATATCGATGAGCCGATCTGGCGGAGAAGATTCAGAAGACCCGTTGGTGTGCCGGTCGAGGCCAAAAATTTCCAGATATGATTTGCCCTCCTGATTATCCTGTGCATTTTCACCCGGCACATTGCGGAAGATGCCCACGAACAGGCCATCGGGATCAATATTGCGCCCGCCAAGGCGATAAACATTGCGCCACGCAAGCCCCCATGTTGGGTCAGTCGGACGTTGTTGCCTGGCTTTGATGAGCTTGAGCTGAATTTTTTTGTCTGGATTTCCCGGATCGGGAATAAATTGTATGTCGCCAAAATTTTCACCCGACGCAGTTTGATAAGCAACCGCAAGCGTGTAGCCCCGTGAAATCTGACCGCGGTCATGGATGAGATAGCCTTCGGGTAAAGGCGTAAATTCGGAGGGGTCGAGTTCGTGAAACGTACCTTCTTCAACGCCCTTGTCGGAACGACGCGACGCCGCGTCATCGGGCGATCCATTGTTCCACACGAGGTATGCAATGCCGGGTATGGCCGAGTCTTCGAGGTCGTTTTGGGCGTTATAGTCGTTTATGAATACGCGCACGCTTTGTTCATTGACGCGATCTCCCGGCGCGGGGAACAAGCCGTTGCGGAAGTTTTCGCGATAAGTGTTATCGAGAAAAAAGTAGGTGTTTTCGATGTACCTGTAATCGTGGATTTCATCGGACGATTCCTCTCCTTGCCCCGTAAAGGTTTTGCGGTCGCTCGACGATTTGTCTTGAGACGTGACAACAGTAAAATTGATGGCACCAACCCGCCCCCGCGTTTTGATGCCAAAAAGCCCGCCTCTGTTGCCGCCGCTAAATCCAACCAGTCGCGTGCCGGGCAAAGCCAGTGACGTATTGCCCGCTTCTATGGTTTCAATAATACCGTCTTCATCGCCTTTGTATTGCAGGCGCAAGCCCTCGGTTAGATCAAAGCTCTGATTTTCGCTATTTTGCTCCAGCGAAACCAGGATCCGTTCACCAATGGAGCCTTCAACAGTGAGTTGGGCTTCTTGCTCAAAATTGATGGTGGGAAAACGCGAGGTGCGCGTGTGAGCCGCTTGCGCCTGCCCTAAGACGTATTGTGAAAGACCCGACAATTCAATGCGGCGGCGGCCCCGTATGGTGAGATTGGCTGACCCTTCCCCTGTAATAGCACTCAACCGCTGGGGGACGCGAATCGGAATTTTGACATCGATCATGCCCTCACCTTCCTCGTCGTAATCCATCTTCCCGCCCAATCGCTCCAGTGCAAGGCGACGGGTATCATGGTGGAACTTGTAGCGCATAAAGTCGCTCAGACTGATAATCACCGGAAGGCCATAAGGCGCCCCCCCCAGGTCGCGGAATACCATAAGTGTATATTCAGTTTCCGTTTCTATCAGTTGCGCCGTAGGAGTCGCATATGGGCGTCTTATAGGAAAATAAGAAGTGGATCCAGGTGTATCGCGCAAAAAGGATTCAAGCGTTGACATACCCATTTTCGGACGCAAACCCGGCGTGGCAAGAGCAATACTCGGGCAGAGCAACGCGAGAGAAAACAAAACACTGAGGCCGCGCGACCACAGGTGAATGTGAATAAACTCCATAAGGGCTTTGAGAAACAGTGGGAAAGTTGTATTAAGGAGCGGGTGATAGGTCGTTGAATAATAGCATAAGCTACATGAAAGTCAAGGCAAAATCCGAGGAAATTAGTGGGAGCTAAAAATCGAAAGCGCGTCTTTTTCTTCGAGCTAAAAAGTCGTATATTCGGTTGTATTTACAAAGTTGAACTCATTTTTTTTCAAAAGGTTCCTCATGCGCTTGCGCCGGTATGTGATATCCGAACTGATAATGCCATTTTTGTTTGGTTTTTCCGTGATCATATTTCTTCTGGTCATTGATCTCATTTTGCAAATGCTCGACCGCATTTTGGGGAAAGGCGTGCCCATAAGTGTGGTTTTTGAGTTGTTTTTTTTAAACACGGCCTGGATGATTGCCCTCGCCGTTCCGATGGCTGTGCTGGTCAGTATCCTGCTGGCATTTGGTCGCTTAAGTGCCGCTGGCGAAATTGTAGCCCTGCGCGCATTGGGCATTGGAATTCACCAGGTTGTAGGGCCAGTGTTACTCGTCGCCGCACTGCTGGGAATTGGGCTCGTGATTTTCAATGATCGCGTTTTGCCCGAATTTAATCACCGCGCCCGCGTGTTGATGACAGATATTCACCGCAAACGCCCTGCAGTCGCGCTCGCCGACAAAGCCGGTGTAATGATTGGCGATTTCAAAAATTACCAGATTTTGTTTGATCGCGCCGATGCAGGCGGCAATACCCTTTATGACTTGCTGGTATATAGCTTTAATAGCGACGGATTTCCCGAAACAGCGGTTGCCGATTCGGGCGTTGTCGAATTTGACGAAGCGCGAGACGAGGCCCTGCTCTATCTTTTTAATGGGGAAATGCACCGCATTGATCCAGACGATCCCACAGTTTATGCGCTCACGACATTTGCCAAAGCCAGATCGGTCTTCATCGGCGTATCGCAATGATCGAGAAATGGATATCGCCACCATGCGGCACAAAATTGCACAATACGAAAGCGAATTGCATCAGGCAAATGTCAAAAGGGCGAACCTTTTAGATGCTTTTGTGCGCGAGGTACTAATAGATTCTACAGATACAAAACCCGTGCAGTCGTTGCGTGCTGTATTGGGACGCGTAGCAGCCGATACGCGGATTGCACGCCATAAGTTGAGAGCCGCAGACCGATTGCGTGTGGAAGTACACAAAAAATTTTCAATCCCCGCGGCCTGTGTGGCATTTGTGCTGGTGGGCGCGCCTATCGGCGTGTGGGCGCGCAGCAGCAGTGCGGCAATTGGCGCAGCGATTAGCATTGGATTTTTTTTGGTATGGTGGATTTTTCTTATCGGCGGTGAAAAATTGGCCGACCGCGGGGTGCTCATGCCCTGGTTTGCGATGTGGATACCCAATGTATTGACCGCCCTCGTCGGCGCTGTTCTATCTGCGCGGATTATCTGCGAGTGGGGCGTAAAAAGGAGATAGCTGTGCGTATTTTGAGCCGCTATGTCGTCGTCCAATTTGCAATGCCCTTTGGCGTCAGTTTGCTGGCTTTTGCCGTTGTTTTTGTCGTCATTGACCTGGTGGATCGCCTCAGCGCGTTCATAGACCGAGATGTCGGTCTGGGAATAATTATATCTTATTATTTTTGCTATTTGCCCTATATTGTCGTCCTCGTGCTTCCAATGGCAGTCTTGCTCGCGGGGTTGTTCTGCATGGGCGGGCTGATACAGCGCGGGGAATTGCTGGCAATGAAAAGTGCTGGCATCAGTCTTTATCAAGTCGTAATTCCATTGCAAATGCTGGCTCTTGGAATCAGTATTTTGGCCGCTACGATGGCCGATCAAGTTGTGCCGCGAGCAAATCGGGCGCGATCAAAAATCGAACAACCGCGTCAATCGGCAATAGGGCCACAGTCTATCCGCGTACAGATCGCGTTACGAGATACGGGCAGGCGCGTTTTGTCAATGGTAGAATACGATGCTAAAGCCATGAAAGGGCGGCTGGTGGTCCTCGACAAATATGAAGGCGGGGCGCTCACAGAGCGCGTTCGCGCCGAAGAAGCGGTTTGGGCCTCCGTAGAATGGCATTTTCTGAACGGAGATCGGCGCGTATTTTCAGATGGAAAAGAATTTTATCGCGCATTTCGCGTGTGGGCGGCAAAAGATGTGACCCTGACGCCCGAAGATCTCGTACGCGATGTCGTGCCCGAAGATCAGATGACGTATTCGGAACTGACGGATTTTATCCAGCGCAAATCGCGCAACGGCAGCCAGACGCTTCGAGAATCTGTGGCGCTGCACATGCGGTTGGCTTTTCCATTTGCGAACTTCGTTATCGCCCTCTTTGGCCTGCCTCTGGCCTCTCGCATGCGAAGAACGGGGCGCCCCATTCAAATTGGCATGTGCTTGCTCATCTGTTTTGCCTTTTACGGATGTATCCAACTCGGGCGCGCCATGGGTTGGAACGATGTGCTATCCCCTGCATGGGGCGCGTGGGGGGCAAATGCAATCTTTGGCGCAATTGGGATTATCACGCTCCTCACAACGCGCAAATAGAGGGCGGGGCGGTAATCCTGTACATCCTTTAATCCTGGAAACCTTGATCCTATGAATGAAAAATACAATATTCTCCTGATGATCTCCGATCAGCACAGCAAATATCACATTGGTGCTTATGGAGATCCCCTCGTGCGCACGCCTCATCTCGATAGCCTATCAGAAAGCAGTATGCGCTTCACCAACGCGTATTGCGCCTCACCCGTTTGCGTGCCCAGTCGCATGTCATTTATGACGTGTCGCACGCCTTCATCCAATCGCGTGTGGAACAACAATCATTTGCTGCACTCGGGCATTCCCACCTGGGCACATGCTATGGGACTCGCCGGGTATGAAACATCGCTTATTGGACGGATGCACTTCAACGGACACGACCAGCGACACGGCTTTGAAAATCGGCCCCTCGGCGAATACGGCGCCACACATCCGGGCGCAAACAGGCGGGGAGCGCCCCTCTTCAAAAGCATTACAACGGCGACCACGGGACAAAATCGCACAGCCGTCGAAATTGCCGGACGGGGATATGGCTCGTACCACGTTTTTGACGAAATAGTCGCAGAAAGAACCAGCGCGTATCTGCGCGACAAATCGCAAAATCCCGGCAACCGCCCCTTTGCTGCGGTGGCGGGATTCCTTTTGCCTCACTGTCCCTTTATCGCGCACAAAGAACTTTTTGATTATTACTACGACCGCGTCGATATCCCCCAACACACGCCCAATGAACCCGAACCCATTCGCAAATTCAAACAGCTTCGCGGCCTTTATCCTCCCCTCGACGAAGAACGCATCCGCGTTGCCCGCGCCGCTTATTTTGGCATGTGCGAATATCTCGATCTGCAAATTGGGCGCATCCTTCAGACCCTGCGAGA